>JACQHK010000014.1 GCA_016199065.1 Candidatus Microgenomates bacterium
CCTGCCTGCCGGTAGGCAGGAATTCTCAAATTACGAAAATTGGAAAATTAAAGATTTATGAAAATTAAAAAAGTTGTTATTCCCGCGGCCGGTTTTGGTACCAGATTTCTTCCGGCGACCAAGGCCATGCCCAAGGAAATGCTGCCGATTGTAGATAAGCCAATCATTCAATACGTAGTTGAAGAAGCGGTAGAAGCAGGAATAGAAGATATTATTATCGTTACCGGATCACACAAAAGACCCATCGAAGACCACTTTGATTATCCTTTCGAACTGGAACAGCTGTTAATCAAATCAGGAAAAGAAAAAGAACTTGCGGAAGTAAGAAGAATAGCCCAATTGGCCAATTTTATTTATGTTCGGCAAAAAGGACCGATCGGAAATGCTACCCCAATTCTTAACGCGAGACACCTGATTGGCAACGAGCCATTTTTAGTTCTCTGGGGGGATGACTTTATAGTTGCTAAGCCTCCCCGAACAAGACAATTAATGGATGCTTTTGATAAATACGGAGCAACCATCCTGGGTGGTGTAAGAACGACCAGCGAGGAAGATACTCGTCGTTACGGTTACGCAGCCGGCGAGGAATTAAAAGACGGTGTCATAAGAGTCAAAAAATTAATTGAAAAACCCGGTCCAAGCAACACTCCCTCAAATTTGGCAACCGTTTCTGGCTTTATCTTCACACCGGAAATCTTTGATGCCATCGAGGAAGTACAAAAAGACTTGCCTGACGGCAAGGAATTAATCTATATCGACGCTTTAAACGTAATGATGAAGAAGAACATTCCTATCTATGCTTCAGAAATAAAAAATGCTGTTTATTATGACACCGGTAACAAATTGGAATATTTAAAAACCGTTATTCAATTTGCTCTTAAACATAAAGAACTGAATGGTGAATTTAGGGATTACTTAAAAAACTTAAAAGTATAAGTGCCTTATAAGTCTTATATGTCCCATAAGTCTTATAAGACTTATGTGTTGTCAAGATGACTTCGAAAAAACTGACTCTTCAGAATTCGACCGTTTCCTTAACAGTTTTACCCATTGGTGCAAAAATCACTTCTCTAAAATATCACGGTCAGGAATTAGTCTTCCTTCCTTCACAACAGGTAATTGACAATTATTCTCCTTATAAAGATCAGGTTTTTGATGAAACAGTTGCCTGGGGTGGAGATATTTGCGCCCCTTCTGTTTCTGCCTGTATGCAAGAAGTAGACGATTACCGTTTTAAAGTATCAGATCATGGTAATTTTTGGACAACAATGTTTACGACAGAAAGCTTTGATTCAAAAAAAGCTCTTCTGCGCCTAAAGGGTGTAACTGAGGAATTTAACCTTGTGGTGAGCTTTTTCCTACAGGGTAATATTCTAAAAAGAGAGTATGAAGTAGTTAACAACACCAAATACAACTTGCCTTTTACTTTTGCCGATCACTTGCTTTTACCTCCAAATAAAAATAAAAAACCTGAAGAGTATCTGAATTTCCCCGGAGTTTCTCAAATGAGGATAGAGTGGTCTAACAATAATTTGCTTGGAGAAAAAAACTCCTCAGTTGGTTGGCCATTATCACGCAAGGGAATTTATGCCGATAAACTTTTTGGTAAATTGGATAAACAAAACGATCTTTATCGTCTTACTTACCTTAATAACGGTAATCTGCTCACTTTTTCCTCTCCACAATTGTCTTATGTAGGTTATTGGCAAACAAATGGCGGATGGAATAACAGTTATAACTTGGGTGTGGAATTGACCAATACCGATCGGGATAATTTGGCAGAAGGAGTAAAAGAAAATAAGGTGTGGTGGATTAAACAGGGGGAAAGTAAAAAGTGGAGTATTGATTTGGAAATAATATCCTCTTAACAAAGAATATTTCTTTTAATATCGCCCGACAATGGGATTAATAATAGGGCAGAAGACCGTCGTTTAGATCGTAGGCAAAACCTTCCTCAAGCAGGTATTCAACTTGTGAGATCTTGCGACTATTTTTTAATTGTTCAGAAACTTTTTGGGCCCGTTGGGTAATTTCTCGAGTGAACGCGTAGTCTCGTCTTCCGGTTGTTACGTTATACCAGCGCAAATGATATTGTCTTCCTCCTTTTGAATTTGCTTTTTTAACCAAATCCATAGTTTTATTCTCTAATTTATCTACCCAATTACGTCTGGCAAAATCGAAGCTAACATGAGTTACTCCGGCGACTCGTCGGCCCGAGTCAACGAGTAAAACTCCGGCACATTCCATAAGCGCCGAGGTGCCGATAGTATGGTATTTGTCTCTATCGTTAATTGCTTTTACCTGGTCAATCTCAACGTATTCTAATAATCCTTGATGTCTCAACTCCCTTCCGGTCAGACCATTTTCACCCAACGATTCGAAGCGATCCATTTATATTTTTTTAAAGTAAATAATGAAAGTACTTAGATTAAAGAGCCCGTCTATTCTTGTTAGTATTATATCAATAATGCTAAATTTGAAGAACAATAATTTCAAGCCGCACGTATTAGTTTGGTTTTTTGACAAGAAAATAATATAATGTGGCACATAAAAATAGTACTTTAAGTTCAAATTGAAAGGATGATATGGCAAAAAGAAAAAAAGTTTCTGAGGAAAACAGTTTAAGCTATCAGGACGAAACGGATTTAAGTTTCAGGGTAGAAAAAGGCTTAAGGCAATTTAAGGAAATGTATCATCAGGAGGCAAAAATTGTTTCCAGAGCCCCAGGAAGAGCAGAAGTGATTGGAAATCACACAGATTATAATAATGGTTTTGCCTTAGCCTGCGGAATTTCCAGAAGCACTTTGGTTTTTCTCGCGCCTCAAAATGGCCGGCGAGTAGGGATTTTTTCCAACTCGTTCCCGCAAAGACCATTAGTATTAGAGATGGATCGTCTGGTCCGTAACGAAATTGATAAGTGGGTTAATTATCCGACAGCCGTTATCGACCAGTTGTTAAAAGCCGGAATAAAATTGCAGGGTACCGATATTTTAGTTGACAGCAACGTTCCTCTTTCCGGCGGGGTTTCTTCCTCTGCTTCCTTCGAGGTTGCCGTTGCCAAGGGACTAACGGTACTTTATGGTGAAAACATCGGAAATTTAAAACTGGCTCTGGTTTGTAAAACTGCAGAAAACAGCCCTCTGGTAGAAAGTCCGTGTGGTTTTTTGGATCAAGGTTCAGTTGCAGCAGCTAAAAGAGGAAAGTTTGTTTTTTTTGATTTTCAACCCAAAGGAGATTCTCCGGTGTCTGCTACAAAATTAGTTTCGGGAGACATCACTAAGGACAAACTGTCTTTTGTAATTGTGGTAGATAATGATGTCAAAAGGATGCTGGGAGAAACCGGTTATCCGGCACGTAAAAAATCCTGCTATGACAGTCTTGACTTTTGGTCAAAAAAATTGGGCAGAAAAATAGCCAGCCTTCGACAAGTAAGCGTTGAAGAATTCTTAGCATACAAAGACGAACTAGAGAAATTGGATGGTGTGATGAGAATGAGGGTCGAACACATTATTTACGAAAATGACCGGGTTTTAAAGGCTACAAATGCCTTAAAAACGGGAAAAACTAAAGAGTTTGGTAATCTGTTAACCGAATCGGGAAGAAGCGCTTTGGAGCTATATGGCCTTGATGAAAGGACACCTGAATTAACCCTGTTGGTAAATAGGGGTAGAGAAATAGACGGTGTTTGGGGGATGAGAAATATGGGCGGAGGCTTTTCCGGTATTGCCTTGGCTTTAGTAGAAAACGACAGGTTACCGGACTTTGAAGAAGAATTAGGCAAAGAGTATAAAAGTAAATTTGGCCACCGGTTGGAATTTATTCCTTTTACTACAACCAACGGAGCAGAGATACTATTGTCCTAAAAGATAATTTATCTCGTAACTTACCGATAAAATACGGGATTAAACTCAAATGTACAATGTATAATTTACAATTAAAAGATAGTAATTTTGTATATTGTACATTGTAAATTGTACATTACTCTATGTTGCCTGATTTTTCCTTCGAAACTAAACTTTGGCAAGAAAAAATTTCCTTAATAGCAGGAGTTGACGAAGTGGGCCGTGGAGCTTTGGCCGGACCTCTGGTAGCTGCCGGGGTAGTTTTTAAACCATACTGCAAAAATATTAAAAAATTGAAAATTAACGACAGCAAAAAACTTACTTGGGCCAGAAGAGAAGAATTGGTTAAGGAAATCAAGGAGCGCTGTCTGTTCTGGTCAGTTAGTGAAATAACCGTTGAATATATTAATCGTTACGGAATAGGTCCGGCTAACCGGTTGGCCATACTGAGAGCAATAGAAGGATTAAAAACTAAAATTGGAGAAAAGTTATTATGGCACTATTTAATAGATGGTTATGGTTTAAAAAATAGAGCAGGAAAACCATATAGCAATCAAACTGCGATTATCGGCGGAGATCAAAAAGCTATTTCTATTGCTGCAGCTTCGATCGTTGCCAAAGTATATCGTGATCATTTAATGGCTGATTTGGCAAAAAATTTTACTGCCTACGGTTGGGAGACGAACAAAGGGTATGGAACGAAAAGACATTGGGAGGCGATTAACAAATTTGGTTTAACAAAGCACCACAGGTTAGATTTTGTAGACTAAGGGTTAATTTTCGAATTTTCGTAATTTTCCAATTTTCAAAATAATTTTCAATCTTCAATATATAGTTTTTGAAAATTGATAACTGAGTATTTTTTGGAAAATTCGTAAATTAGGAAAATTGAAAATTATTCCCTCTGTCCTTTTGGCTTGGTTACAAATTCTTTAATATTTCTTAA
>JACQHK010000018.1 GCA_016199065.1 Candidatus Microgenomates bacterium
CCCATGCCCCAAACCAGAGAGCATATTTTGCTTGCTAAACAAGTCAATGTGCCGGCGATTGTTGTCTTTTTGAACAAAGTCGATATGGTTGATGATAAAGAACTCTTAGATTTGGTCGAAGTAGAAGTCAGAGAATTGCTTACAAAATATAAATATCCTGGTAACGAGGTACCGATCATTCGCGGCTCAGCATTAAAGGCCCTCGAGGGTGACGCAGAAGCAGAAAAGCAAATTATGGCCTTAATGGATGCAGTTGATAGCTACGTGCCACAACCAGCAAGAGATTTAGATAAACCATTCTTAATGCCCATCGAAGACGTTTTCTCGATCAAAGGAAGAGGTACGGTGGTAACAGGAAGAATTGATCGTGGAAAAGTTAAGGTTAACGAAGAAGTAGAGATCGTTGGTATTAAAGAAACCCAGAAAACCGTCGTAACGGGAGTTGAGATGTTTAGAAAACAACTCGACGAAGGTCAGGCCGGTGATAACGTGGGTGTTTTACTAAGAGGGGTGGAAAAAGATCAGGTAGAAAGGGGTCAGGTCTTGGCCAAGCCAGGAACGACTACGCCTCACACTGAATTTGAGGCGGAAGTATATATTCTTACCAAAGAAGAAGGCGGAAGGCACACGCCATTCTTTACCGGTTACCGACCACAGTTCTATATCAAAACAACCGACATAACTGGTGAGGTAACTCTAGAGAAGGGTGTAGAAATGGTCATGCCTGGAGATAATGCCAAAATGACTGTCAAACTGATTGTACCGGTTGCCTTAGAGGAAGGATTAAGATTTGCTATTCGAGAAGGCGGACATACGGTTGGTGCAGGAGCGATTACCAAAATACTAAAATAGCTAATAGCCATTAGCTAATAGCTATTGGCTAATATGAGTGATGCCAAAAGGTAGAATTCGAGTACGTTTAAAATCATACGACCATCGGGTCATTGATGCCAGTTGCCAACAGATTTTAGATACGGCGATTAGAACTGGTGCCAAAGTAATGGGGCCGATACCGTTACCAACGGATCGTTCCTTTTTGGCCGTGCAAAGATCACCTTTTACCGATAAAGACAGTCAGGAACATTTTGAGATTAGGGTACACAAACGGTTAGTTGATATTTTGGAACCGACATACAAAACGATTGACAGTTTAATGCATTTGGAATTACCGGCGGGAGTGGATGTCGAAATTAAGATGTAATTATCTTAGTACAAGATGATACTTAGTTACCAACCAGATCAGCAAAGAGGGAAGCTCTAATTGTTGCTCAAACTATTTAATAATTAAGTAGGGAGCCAAGCTTCCTACTTTTTTGTTTCTGTAAAAATATGAACTTAAACAGCATATTAGGCATAAAAATTGAACAGACTGCAACCTTTGACGAGAAGGGGAAGAGGATTCCCGTGACTAAAGTGATGGCCGGTCCTTGCGTTATTTGTCATATTCGAAGAAACCATGTCAATAATTATCAATCAGTACAACTTGGTTTCGGAACTGATAAAAAAGCCAACAAAGCAATTTTAGGACACATCAGAGGAGCAGGATTAAAAACTGCCCCTCATTTTTTTAGAGAATTCAAAGTGTTATCAGAAGAAGCTTTAGAAAAAGGTAAAGAAATCAAAGTTGGTGATGTTTTTCAAGCAGGAGACGTGGTTAAAGTCAGCGGCACCTCGAAAGGTAAAGGATTTGCCGGTGTTGTTAAAAGACACGGTTTTCATGGTGGACCAAAGACTCACGGCCAGTCAGACAGACATCGTTCTCCCGGTTCCATTGGTTCAACGACTACTCCGGGCAGAGTCTACAAAGGAAAAAAAATGGCGGGGAGAATGGGTGGAAAAACCGTGACTGTTAAAAATTTACAGATTGTCTTAGTAGATAACGACCACAATGTTTTAATGATTAAAGGGCTAGTTCCTGGTTCAACCGGAGGATTACTGACTATAACTAAAGAATAAAAATATGGTAAAAAAAACAGCAAAAACTACCAATTATTCGATTGCAGTTTATAACGAAAAAGGCGAATTAGATAAACCTTTTGAGGTAGGAGATAAATTGCTAGCAGATAACGTTAATGACCAAATTATTAAACAAACGATCAGGATTTATCTGGCAAATCAAAAAGCCAAAAAAGCTCAAACAAAAACCAGAGGAGAGGTCAGGGGCGGAGGGAGAAAACCCTGGCGGCAAAAAGGTACCGGACGGGCAAGACAGGGGTCAATTAGGGCGCCGCATTGGCGTGGAGGAGGAATTGTTTTTGGGCCGAGAGCTCATGATGCGACGTTAACTTTAAATAAAAAAATGAAAAAAAAGGCCATGCTTAACGCAATAACTTACAAAATACAGAAAGTGAAAATAATTTCTCAACCGGAGGTAAAAAAGACTAAGGATTTGCATGAACTATTAAGTAAGGTTTTCGATGTTAAAAAAATGAAGAAAGCGATTTTAATACTGGAAAAAGGTAACCAAATTTTTAAATTGGGAAGGAATTTACCCTACGTAAAAGTGCTACCTGTAGAAAACTTATCGGTTTTTGAGGTACTTAACGCAAGGGAAGTTGTTTTTGAAAAGCAGGCTTTTAATAAATTACTAAGTGCGTTAAATAAATAATTTATGAAACAGATTTTGATTAAACCGGTTATTACTGAAAAGAGCATGGTTGATGCCGGGAGAGGAAAATATACCTTCTGTGTAAATTTGCAAAGTACTAAGAATGAAATTGTTCAAGAAGTTGAAGAATCTTTTAAGGTCAAAGTATTGTCCGTAAAAACGATTGTTGTGAAAGGTAAGATTAAACAAGTTGGATCAAAAAGAAAAAAAATCACAACCAGTTCCTGGAAAAAAGCGATCGTTGAGTTGGCAAGTGGACAAAAAATAGACCTGTTTGAAGTTACCGGAGAACAAAAATAATATGGCAAAAAAGAATCTTAAATTAAGACGGCTAAAAGGAACAACACCCGGCAGAAGATTTATGTCCGGCCTTTCTTTTGCTGATTTATCAAAAGAGCGCCCTCTGAAAAGACTGAGAGTAATTTTGCCCAAGTTTTCCGGAAGAGATTCCCAGGGACACGTTTCTACCAGACATAAGGGTGGAAGACAGAAAAGGTTCTTGCGAGAGATCGATTTTAAGCGTGATAAAAGAGAGGTGATGGCTAAAGTAGCGGGAATCGAGTATGATCCGAATCGCTCTGCCAACATTGCTCTTTTAAATTATCAGGATGGTGAAAAAAGATATATTTTGTCGCCCCGCGGTTTGGTGGCAGGTGATACAATAATATCTTCGCAACAGGCTGACATTAAACCCGGCAATGCGCTACCTTTAAAAAACATACCAGTAGGAATCACAGTTCACAACGTAGAAATGGTTCCCGGTCGTGGTGGTCAGGTCGTCAGAAGTGCAGGAACTTCGGCGATCTTAATGTCGAAGGAAGGTATTTACGTTCAACTGAAAATGCCTTCCGGTGAAATCAGAAAATTTTTGGGAGAATGTTTCGCTACGGTTGGTGAAGTGGGAAACGAGGAATGGAAGAATGTTGTCTTCGGTAAGGCCGGAGCCAAGCGGCATCGGGGTATCAGACCGACCGTACGAGGAACTGCTCAGCATCCCGGTTCCCATCCGCACGGCGGAGGCGAGGGCAGAAGCGGTGTGGGAATGAAATATCCCAAAACGCCTTGGGGAAAACACGCTTTGGGTAAAAACACCAGAAAGAGAAAAGCGAGCGACAAACTGATTGTTAAAAGAAGGAAATAGCTGTTGGCTATTAGCTATTAGCTTTTAGAAATAAGATAAATCTGCTAAAAGTTAACAGCCAAGAGCTAAAAGCAATTTAATTGTTAATTAAATTTTTATGTCAAGATCTCTGAAAAAAGGACCATACATCGATCAAAAATTATTAAAAAAAATTCTTAAGCAAAAAGCACAAGGCAAGAAAGAAGCCATTAAAACTTGGTCAAGAGATTGTCAGGTAGCGCCGGAATTTGTTGGCCAGACGATCGCGATACATAATGGTAGAGTTCATATTTCGGTTTATATCACTGAATCAATGGTTGGGCACAGGTTGGGAGAATTTGCACCAACCAGAACTTTTAGAGGACATGGTAGAGTGGTAGCGAGGGAATTATCAAAGACTTAAATTAATTATGGAAATAATTGCTTACACCAGATTTGTCAGAATGTCGCCAAGAAAATTAAGATTGGTAGCTAATGCTTTGAAAAAGAAAAAAATCGAACAGGTTATTGGTCGGGCGGAATTTATTAGAAAAACGGCGGCCGGACCGATTCTTAAGACCATCAAAAGCGCCGTGGCCAATGCACAGAACAATTTAAAGCTCAACGCCAAGGATTTATTTATTAAAAATATTCTCGTTGAAGAAGGAGCAAGATATAAAAGGATGGATAAGGGTCATGGCGCTCGTTTTAATCGGGGTATAGTTACTAAAAAAACAAGCCACATTAAAGTTATTTTAAGTTCTCTCGAGCAGAATTTGGCAAAGCAGAATAATAATATATCCAAGGTAGATAATAAAAAATAAATTATGGGACAAAAAATTAATCCAATTGGTTTTCGGGTCGGTGTTTTTTATTCTTGGAATTCCCGTTGGTTTGCTGACAAAAAAAACTATAAAAAGTTTTTACTTGAAGATTTTAAATTAAGAGAATTGCTAATGAAACGTTTGAAACTGGCTGGTGTAGCAAGAATTGAAATTGAAAGATCAATTAACAAAACCGATATTATTATTTTCGTTGCTAAACCGGGATTGGTGATCGGTCGGGGCGGAACAGGTATGGAGGATTTGAAAAAATTTGTGACAAAGACACTTAACATTAAACCGGGAGATAAAAACGCTTCTAAAATAGATATTAAGGTTGAGCCCATAAAAGAGCCCAACCTCGATGCTTATTTAGTAGCGGTAAACATTGCGGATCAATTAGTGAAACGATTACCCGCCAAAAGAGTAATAAATCAGGCGTTAGACAGAGTACTGCAGGCCGGTGCTAAGGGTGTCAGGATTATTCTTTCCGGTCGTATCGGCGGTGCAGAAATAGCCAGAAGAGAAAGAGTTCAGGCCGGAATGATTCCTTTGACTACTTTGAGAGAAAAAATTGACTTTGCCAAGTTTCCAGCGTTGACCAAGTCAGGTTATGTTGGAGTTAAAGTCTGGATTTGCAAGAAATAAATAATATGTTAGTACCTAAAAGATCAAAACATCGAAAGCAATTTAGAGGAAGAATGAAAGGTTTGGCCGTCAGGGGTAGCCATATAGATTTTGGTGAGTTTGGTATTAAAGCTATGGAATGTGGTTGGGTGACTTCACGTCAGATTGAAGCGGCCAGAAAAGCGATGACTCATTACACTCAAAGAGGGGGAAGAATCTGGATTAGAATTTTTCCGGACAAACCCATTACCAAGAAACCGCCCGAAACCAGAATGGGAAGCGGCAAGGGCGATGTTGCCGAGTATGTAGTGGTGATTAGGCCCGGAAGAATCCTTTTTGAGATGGGTGGAATAACTAAGGATATGGCTTTTGAAGCCATGAGAAGAGCTGCTCAGAAACTTCCTTTAAAAACTAAACTCTTGCTCAAGTGAAATATATGAAAAAAAATTTAATAAAAGAAATGTTTTCCAAAACAAAAGAAGAATTAAAAGATCTCATTAAACAGGAAGAAGAGGATATAAAAAAACTGTTTTTATATAAGAGTGTAAAAAAACCTAAAAATACCCGGGAAATTTTTATGAAAAGAAAAAAAGTAGCACAGTTAAAAACTATTTTAAGAGAAAAGGAGCTTATCAATGGCTAAAATTTTTGAAGGACCAGTAGTTTCTCTAAAAATGAACAAAACCGTTGTAGTCGAGGTTGAGTCCAAACGACTGCATCCGATATACAAAAAAACTATTACCAGAACGAAAAAATATAAAGTGCATAATGAAAGCCCGGAAGTAAAAGAAGGAGATTTAGTGTCTTTTGTGGAAACCAGACCGTTAAGTAAAGAAAAAAAATATAAACTGGTAAAAGTATTAAGAGCAAAATAGCTTATGGTTCAAAGGCGAACGATATTAACACCTGCCGATAATAGCGGTGCTCACAAATTAAGGGTGATCCATCTTTATGGTGGCTCGAAACGCAACTTTTCGTATGTAGGAGATATTGTACGTTGCGTAGTTGATGGAGCTGATCCGAATGGGATGGTAAAAGATAGCGAACAAGTTTTGGTAGTGATGGTGCGTACCAGAAAAGAAAAGAAAAGAGACGACGGGTCGTATATCCGATTTTCTGACAACGCCGGGGTAGTAATTGATAATTTAAAAGATAAAAATCCCAGAGGTACGAGAATTTTTGGTCCGGTGGCCAGGGAGTTAAAAGAATTAGGATTTAATAAAATAGTTTCTATGGCCTCTGAAGTAATTTAACGTATATGAAAATTTATAAAGGTGACGAAGTCATCGTGACTTTAGGGAAAGATAAAGGAAAAAAGGGCAAGGTGGAAAAAATTCTGCCGAAAAGTAAGGCAGTGGTAGTAAACGGTGTTAATCTTTACAAGCGACACGTTAAAAGACAAAGCCGGGAAACAAAGGGACAGATTGTGGAGATTACGAAACCATTGGCTATTTCGAAAGTGGCAGTTATTTGTCCCTCCTGCAAAAAACCAACCAGAATTGGTTATAAGATGGAGGGTCAAGAAAAAAAGCGAATGTGTAAAAAATGTAAAAAAATAATTGACAACAAATAACTATGTCGGATTTAAAAAAAACTTACCAATCAGATATTAAACCTAAACTGAAAGATAAATTGGCCGTAAAGAACGTGATGATGGTTCCCAGGCTGAGTAAAATTACTGTCAATGTAGGAGTCAAGGAGGCAGTAACCGACAAAAAAGTCATAGAAAAAGTCGCTGCCCAGATCGGCCTGATTACCGGTCAGAAACCAGCTGTCAAAAAGGCCAAAAAAGCCATCGCCGGATTTAAACTGCGAGAAGGTGATCCAGTGGGAGTAAGTGTTACGTTAAGAGGAAAAAGAATGTATGATTTTTGGGAAAAACTAGTCAATATTGTTTTGCCCAGAGTAAGAGATTTCCGGGGAGTATCTCCTAAATCATTTGATGGCCAGGGAAATTATTCTTTGGGTTTTGCCGAGCAGATCGTTTTTCCCGAAATAGAATATGACGAAATTGACAAGATCAGGGGGTTACAAGTTACAATTACGACCACTGCCCAAAACGATGAACAGGCAAAAGCTTTACTGGAAATGTTAGGAATGCCTTTTAGTAAATAATTTAATAAATAAATATGGCTAAAGTATCAAATATCATAAAAAGTAGCAGAGAACCAAAATACGCCGTACAGAAGAAAAACAGATGTCAATTATGCGGCAGACCAAGAGCGTACATCAGGCGCTTTGGGATCTGTCGTCTGTGTTTTAGGGAATTAGCACACAAAGGAGATTTGCCAGGAGTGGTTAAAGCATCTTGGTAATTTATAAATTATGGTATTTGACCCGATTGCTAACATGATTTCGGTTATTAAAAATGGCTATTTGGCTAAAAAGTCTGCCGTGGAAATTCCTTTCTCTTCACACAAGGAAAAGATTGTAAAAGTGTTAGAAAGAGAAGGTTTCATAGAAAGTGTAGATATTAAGAAAGATCCCAAAACCGACCATAAATTTCTGTTAGTGAAATTAAGTTATAAGGATAAAAAACCTGTTTTAACAGAAATCAAACAGGTTTCAAAACCAAGTCGTCGTACCTACGTGCCTTTTTCCAAAGTTCCAAGAGTGCTAGGAGGTCTTGGTTTTAGTATTATCTCAACTTCACAAGGTGTCTTTTCTACCAGCGAAGTGCGAAAAAGACATTTGGGAGGAGAAATTATTTGCCACGTTTGGTAAAAAAATATGAGCAGAATAGGGAAAGCACCAATTAAAATTCCGGAAACAGTAAAGATTAAAAACGAAGATGCAAAGCTTATTGTGAGTGGACCGAAAGGAGAATTAACTCAATTTCTTGTTCGGGAAATTCAAACCAAAGTCGAAGGTTCTACTTTAATAGTAAGTCGGACTTCCGACACTGCGCGGGCGAAATCCTTACACGGTTTGTATAGAAGTTTAATTAACAATATGGTTTTTGGCGTTTCTAACGGATGGAGTAAAACTTTGGAATTAGTAGGAGTCGGATATAAAGCGCAGCTGAGCGGAAACGATCTGTTATTAAGTTTGGGATTTTCCCATCAAATAAAATTTCCCGCACCAACAGGTATTACTTTTACGCTTAATGATAAAGAAGGAAAAATAATCGTGAGCGGGATAGATAAACAATTGGTAGGAGAGACTGCAGCAAAAATCCGAAGGTTGCGTCCACCCGAACCATATAAAGGAAAAGGTATTAGGTACTCAGGAGAAAGAATTAAAAAGAAAGTTGGTAAGGCTGCTAAGGCAGTAGGAGGAGTTGCGGGGAAGTAAAATTTATGAAATCGATTACTAAAAACACTAGAATAAGAAGAATTAAGAGAGTCCGAAGTAAGACGTTTGGTTTTTCCGCAAAACCACGGCTATCGGTTTTTCGTTCCAACAAACAGATTTATGCTCAGTTAATCGACGATCAAAAAGGTATCACTTTGGTTTCGGCTGCGAGCAAAAGTGTAAAAGGTAAAAATAAAACAGAGACCTCCTTTGCTATCGGGCTTGATTTAGCCAAAAAGGCTTTGGAAAAAAAGATCAAGCAAGTCGTTTTTGATCGAGGTGCTTATAAATATCATGGCCGTGTTAAATCCCTGGCTGAAGGTGCCAGAAAAGGCGGTCTGGAGTTTTAGTTAATATATTATGTCAGACAAAAATAGAGAATTACAGGAATTTGTAGAAAAGGTGGTTCAGGTCAATCGTGTTTCTAAAAAAACCAAAGGTGGTAACAGATTTGGTTTTTCGGTGGTAGTCGTCGTAGGCGATAAAAAAGGACGTGTTGGTGTGGGACTAGGTCAGGCACCAGATGTGACGAGTGCTGTTAAGAAAGCAGTGACTTATGCTAAGAAACATTTAATCCTAGTTCCGCTAAGAGGTACAACTATCCCCCATTCAATTAGAATAAAAGTAGGTGCTGCCGAAGTTTTGTTAAAACCAGCGCCAGTTGGATCCGGTGTTATTGCCGGAGGAGCTGTCAGAGCAGTAGTTGATGCAGCGGGAATCAGAGACGTGTCTTCTAAAGTTTTAGGCACCAAGAATCAGGCAAGTAACGTCTATGCAACACTTGAGGCTCTAAGAAATTTAAGAAAGAGGGCATAATATGGATCTACATTCTTTAACCAAGACAGTTCAAAAAAGAAAAAAGAGAATCGGGCGTGGGCACGGTAGCGGTAAGGTTAAGACCGGAGGCCGAGGTACCAAAGGACAAAAGGCCAGAGGGAGAATACGCTCGATTTTTGAAGGCGGCCAGTTACCTTTATCCAAGCGTCTACCTTTTAAAAGAGGAAAAAATAGAAACAAGCCTCTAGGAGAAAAACCTTTAGTAATTAATATAAAAGATTTGTCGGTTTTTACTAAAGACGCCGTAGTTGATCAACAGTCGCTTTTAAGTAAAAAACTGGTTGATGAACGCGTAAAAGAACGGGGTGTTAAAATTTTAGGCGATGGTAATTTAAGTATCGCCTTGGTAGTGAAAGTGATTTGCTCAAAACCAGCCAGAGATAAAATCGTCAAGGCTGGAGGGAAAGTAGAGGTTTAAGTATCTTTATGAACAAAATACTCGATACTTTCAAAAACGCCGTAAAAATACCCGAATTACGAAATAAAATTCTTTTTACCGCAGCTATTCTTATCGTTTTTAGATTTTTCGCTCATATTCCCATTCCCGGAGTTGATACTGAAGCCTTACGGAGGCTTTTTAATTCCAATCAACTTTTAGGTTTATTAGACATTTTTTCCGGAGGAACGTTGGCCAATTTTTCTGTTATGGCTCTGGGTTTAAACCCGTATATTAATGCGTCAATTATTCTGCAGCTTCTCATGATCGTTTTTCCGAAACTAGAAGAACTCTCCAAAGAAGGTGAATTTGGCAGAATGAAAATAAATCAGTACACACGGTTTCTTACCGTTCCTCTGGCGGTGCTCCAGGCATTTGGCATGTATGCGATTTTACGAAGTCAAAACATTATTGGTTTTTTGCCGCCAGTAACTTTAGTGGCGATGATTTTAACCATGACTGCCGGATGCATTTTTTTAATGTGGTTGGGAGAATTAGTGACCGAAAATGGGATCGGAAATGGTATTTCCTTAATAATTTTGGTCGGAATTGTAGGACGGTTGCCTGTAATACTGGGACAGACCGCCTCAATTTTTTCGGAAGAAAAAATCTTTAGCACCTTAATCTTTCTTGCCCTGGCGATAATAGTAATTGCTGCCGTAGTCGTGGTTAACGAAGGTACTAGGCAAATCACGGTTTATTATGCCAAGAGGGTCAGGGGTAACAGACTATACGGAGGACAAACGACTCATATTCCTTTAAGAGTAAATCAGGCAGGAGTTATTCCCATAATTTTTGCCGTCTCCTTAATTCTTCTGCCGACCATGTTGGGAAGATACCTGGAACAAATACCTCAACCGCAAATTGCGCAAATTGCCAGGTTTTTTGTCACGACTTTTCAACCTTCCGGTATTTTATATAACGTATTTTATTTTATTTTAGTGATCGGTTTTACTTATTTTTATACGGCTGTGACTTTTAATCCGACTAAAATTGCTGACGAAATAAGAAAATACGGCGGTTTTATTCCCGGCGTAAGACCAGGACAACCTACTTCAAATTATCTAAATTACATCTTAACGAGGATCACGCTGGCAGGAGCGGTATTTCTAGGCCTCATTGCCGTTTTACCATCCCTTGCTAACTCGGTTACGAATATTGCTTCCTTAACGATTGGCGGAACAGGAATACTGATCGTCGTGTCGGTAATTTTGGAAACAATTAAGGTTTTAGAAAGCCAAATTGTCATGAGAGGATACGATAAGTTTATCCAGCAATAATATGAATTTAGTGATTATCGGTTTGTCCGGTGCGGGTAAGGGTACACAAGCTGATTTAATTGCTCAAAAATACGGATTGCAACATTTGTCCACAGGAGAAATGTTTAGAACCGAACTTGAGAAAAGAAGTCCGGAAGGACTGGCAGCTTACGAATATTGGAAGGAAGGGAAATGGGTTCCTGATGATGTGACTTTTTCCCTTTTGAAACTGTATTTAGACGAAAGTAAAAGTGGTTTTATTCTTGATGGTTTTCCCAGAACCCTAAAACAGTGCGAAATTTTGAACGGCTATTTAAATAAGAGTAACCAAACAACAGATTGGGCAATATATTTACAAGTTAGTCCGGAAGAATCGTTGAAAAGATTAAAATTAAGAGCCGAAAAAGATATGGTAGCAAAAGGAAAAAGTAGACTGGATGAAACAGAAGACGTTATTAAAAAAAGATTTCAGTCATTTATTGAGAGCGTGGAACCGGTATTAAATTATTATCGTAGCCAGGGAAAATTACTGGAAGTCAACGGGGAGAGGTCGGTAGAGAAAATTTTTCAGGAAATTGATGGTCAATTACAACAGAAAAAACTAGAGTGATCGTCATCTTTTTAGGTCCGCCGGGGTCAGGAAAAGGAACTCAGTCAGCACTGCTGTCGTCCAAATTCGGCTTAAAGCATTTGTCGATCGGACAACTATTAAGAGAAGAATATGAGAAGAAAACACCGCTTGGCTTAGAGGGAGAAAAATATTGGGGACAAAAAGGAATAAATGTACCAACGAGAATTTCCTTTCCCCTTTTGGAAAAACATTTATCGGATAAAACAGGAGTCGTATTAGATAATTTTCCCCGAACCAAAGAAAATTTATCAGTCTTAACTAGTTTTTTGAAAAAAAATTCTCTACAGGTAGATTTTGCTTTTCATTTAAACATAGACAAAGAGGAAAGTTACGAAAGATTGCTCAAAAGGGCCAAGAGTGATAAAGAAAAGTTTGGTGCCCAAAGAAAAGATGAAACAGAAGAATTAATTCGTATCCGACAAAATGTTGGTTACGAAAAAGAAATTGAACCGATTATTTCTTTCTACAGAGAGCAAAAAGTGCTTTACGAAATAGAAGGGAGAGGATCGATAAGTGATATTCACGAGCAAATCGTTAAAATACTAAAAAATTATGGACAACAAACAAACCGAAAAAATTAAAGCCATGACTGAAGGAGGGTTAATTCTTTCCCTAGTTATGGAAGAAGCTGTGAAAAAAGCACAGGTTGGGGTATCCGGTTTAGAGATTGAAGAGTTGGTTGTCAACTTGATGAAAAAACACGGCGTTGAACCGTCTTTTAAGAAAGTTAAGGGATATCGCTATGCAACCTGTGTTTGTATTAACGATACGGTAGTACACGGAGTTCCTACTTCTTATCAGTTTCAAAAAAATGATATCGTGGGAATCGATATTGGAGTTTATCATAAGGGATATCACACTGACATGTCCTGGTCGAAGGTAATAGAAACAGGTTTACCTGACGAAGAAACTCGCAAGAGAAAAAAATTCCTAGGAGTAGGTTACCAAACTCTTCTTCTGGCAATAGATCAGGTGATAAAAAATAACCGGGTGGGCAATATCAGCCAGGCAATTGAGCAAAATATCAAGAAAAATGGTTTAAGCATAGTTAAGCAACTGGTTGGTCACGCAGTAGGGGAAAAGTTACATGAATTTCCCCAAATTCCCGGAATTTTGCATAAACCCTTGAAAGAAACACCTTTATTAACTTCCGGCATGACTTTAGCAGTGGAAATAATTTATGCACAGAAGAAAGCTGATATTGTGTATAAAAATGCTGACGGATGGACAATTGTTACGAGCGATGGTAGCTTCGCGGGTTTATTTGAGACAACCGTGGCTATTTTGGAAAATGAAACCAAGATTATCACTCCGTTTGGAGGATTGTTAAAAGAGCCTGGGTTTGATATAATTAGTTAGATTTTCGTAATGCACTATTACGGAAGTTTTTTTTGTCGTTTTAATTATGGCCCATCAAGGAACATTTGAAGTAGAAGGGGTTGTTACAGAAGCTTTACCCAACACCCTTTTTAGAGTTAAAACAGAAGAAGGAAAGGTAATCTTGTGTCATATCTCCGGAAAAATGAGGATGAATTATATAAAAATTCTTCCTGGAGATAAAGTGAGAATTGAAATGACCAATTATGATCCTAATAAGGGGAGAATAGTATTTAGGTATAAATAATTTATGAAAGTACAAGCATCAGTAAAAAAACGTTGCTTAAAGTGCAAAATCGTCAGAAGAAAAGGAACGGTTTATGTAATATGTGAAAATCCGAAACACAAGCAAAGACAGGGATAAATTATGGCGAGAATTTCAGGTGTCGACCTTAATAACGAAAAAAAAATTGATATAGCCTTAACCAAACTTTACGGGATTGGTAGATCAAATGTCGTGCCTCTTCTTAAGAGTGCCGGTATTGCCTCAAGTAAAAGAGCAAAAGACCTTTCGGAAGAAGAGATTAACAAATTACAAAAAGTAGTCGATGGATTTAAAGTAGAAGGAGATTTAAGGCGGGAAGTGGCAGATAATATCAAACGATTAAAAGAAATTGCTGCTTATCGAGGCCTGAGACATAGCCGTAATTTGCCGGTACGAGGTCAAAGAACCAGATCTAACGCAAGAACTAAACGGGGTAAGCGGGTGACGATTGGTGCAATAAAGAAAGAGATGGCGACAAAAATGGGATTGGATACTAAACAACCAGAAAAATAATCTATGTCAGAGACGAAAAATCAACCAGTAGCAAAGACTAAAAAAAATAAACCAGTAGTAAGTAGGGGTCGCGTTTATATTACGGCGACTTTTAATAATACTTTGGTAACTATCACTGACGAAAAAGGGAATACCATTGCCTGGGGTAGTGCCGGGGCATCAGGTTTTAAGGGTGCCCGAAAATCTACACCCTTTGCTGGTACCACTGCCGTTGAAACAACTGTAAAAAAAGTTCAGGAAAGAGGCTTAAAAGAGGTAGAGGTTTATATCAAAGGTCCGGGTGCCGGCAGAGACGCGGCGTTAAGAGCAATTAGAGCCTGTGGTCTTAGCATCACCATGATTGCCGACGTTACACCGATACCACACAACGGATGTCGACCAAAGAAAAAGAGGAGAGTATAAGAAAAATTTAGACTGTAAAATGTAAAATTTACAATTAATTTTTTTCTAATTAAGTATAAATTATAAATTTTATTTATGGCCAGATATACAGGACCTA
>JACQHK010000004.1 GCA_016199065.1 Candidatus Microgenomates bacterium
ATGCTTGCCTGCGCAAGCAGGAGTATATACTGAGAAACTCAGGTTACAAACCTGAGTTATCGAAGTATATATTGTAAATTGTTCATTTCTGCTATCCCGTCATTCCTCTTACTCCTTCTCCTGTCCCCATTCCTTTTCTTGCAGTAACAGGTAGCTCGTCTATTTTTTTCTTTTTCTTTTCTGCTTCTTTGTTCAGTTCTTCGAGTTCACTGATAGTTTTTGCAGCACCGGGTTTGCCGGAAATGTATTTTGGCAACTCGTCTTGTGATTGTGGTTTTGGTGCATTCATTTGTGCCAGATTCCTTCTGATAGCGGCCATTTGCGCTTCCACATCCTGGGCATCCTGCTGCTTCATTTGATTAATCTGTTGTTGAAAGGCCGGATCTTGTTGATTACTGCCTCCGCTTTTTCCACTAATTTGTTCAACGGCGGTTGAACCTACATCAATTGGTAATTTGGCGGCAGATTTTACTATATGTTTTGCCGCGGTCTTACCTGTTTCTATTATTTCACCAAAAAGGCTGGAATTATCCATAGCGCTTATTTTTCAATTTTCGTAATTTTCCTAATTTTCAAACAAGTGTCAAGTATTAATTTTACAATTTTCAAGCATTGAGCTTTAAATATTGAAAATTATTTCGAAAAATGAAAAATTGTGAAAATTTGAAAATTACTTCTCTATTGTACATTATCTTTCGTTAACTTAGAGGTAAGAATTCCAATTCCGCGGTTTTACTTTTTTTTAGGGTGAGTTGGGCCGGCCAACCAGAACCTAAAGTTCGGAAAAACTTTTTTCCGACGATATGCCCGAAGCTGGGATACCAAAGAACCGGAATTTCGTTTCCCGCCAAACGTCTGATCATCGGTATTAATTGTTTTCTGGTATAATCCTCACCTCGTTTTTTGAAATTAATAATCAAGGCCTTAACGCTCGAATAAGACGTCATCGTTCCTAAAAGTCTCTCTAAATTTTCTAAAGATTCATCAACTTCTTCAACTGCCAGAATTATTTCGGGAAATTTGGTTAATAAATTATAGTCTCCGGCTATACAATCGTGCATGGTTACTAAATTGCCAGTAATTAACACTCCTTTAATTTTTTGAGGAGGCACGTTTTGCCAAAAGAAAAAATTGTTAATTTTTTGAAACGGACGAGTTTGAGAAAAAACAGCCTGATACAAAGAATTTAAGGTTTCTGTTCCCCGGCGGTGTAAATGAGTTAAGTTGGGAGCGTAGTAGCTTGCCAGATTGTGGTAAACCAACGGAACTTGTATGGTTGTGGCATCAGAATAACCTAGAACGGCTATTTTTTTACGAACAATAATGCGCAAGAGTTTCTCAAAATCCTGATAATGAAATAGTCTATTGGCGGCAAATCCACCTTTGGCGGAATAAAACGCATCGACATCGTTTCTGGCTAGTGTCATCATTTCAGAAATCACCATGTTGGGAAGGGGTAAATTCTTTTCCAGTAAATACCCGGTGACATGCTTGGAAACTATCACTTTTAGACCCCATTCCTCCAACACCTCAATCGATTGTCTGAGATCTTTAATATCTCTTCTGGTCATTCTGTCAGAAAAAGCCACCACACCCACCGTGCTCCCCTTTTTAAGCACATGTGGTCTTTTTAATTGTTGTTGTTTAAGCCATTTTTTGGTTTTAAAGTCAATCATACGAAATTAATTTTCAATTTTTCTACCTACGCAGACAGGCAATTTTCATAATTTTCGAAAATTTGTAAATTGTGAAAATTCGTAAATTTAATTATTCGATCCACCCCAACTCTAATTTTGCTTCTTCGGTCATTTTGGCAGGACTCCAGGGGGGTTCAAAAGTCAATTCGACTTTTACTTCTTTAACCCCATCGATTTCTTTAATTGCGGAAGTTACTAATTGATCAAAAACAAAACTTAATGGACAACCAGGGCTGGTTAAGGTCATTTTAACTTTGACGATTTTGCTTGCCCTGAGAGCTTTCGAAGGGCTTGCCCTGAGAGCTTTCGAAGGGCTTGCCCTGAGAGCTTTCGAAGGATCAGGAGAAACAGAAACGTCATAAATCAAACCCAAGTCCACAATATTAATATTCAGCTCAGGGTCTTGTACTGTTTTTAACTTAGCCATGATCAAGTCGCGAGATAGCATGGAGGTGACTCAAAATTTCTAATGACTAATTTTCAATTTTCAATCAAATTTTAATTTTTCAATTTCTAATGTTTAAAAATTAGGTAATTAATTATTGATTAGAAACTGAAAATTGGAAATTAAAAATTGCTATTAGTATTCTCTTCTTCCCTCTAATGCTTTCGAGAGTGTAACTTCGTCAGCATATTCCAAATCTGCTCCTACCGGCAAACCGTGGGCAATACGGCTTATTTTAACAAAATCGAGCCCTTTTTGTCTAATCGCTTTGGCCAGGTACATGGCTGTGGCTTCCCCCTCCATCGTAAAACTCGTAGAGATTATAACCTCGGAGGTTTCGCTTCTTTTTATTCTTTCGAGCAATTCGGCAATATGTATTTCGTCGGGTCCAATGCTATTTAATGGTGAAATTGCACCGTGCAGAACGTGATAAACACCCTTAAAGTTACCGGATCTTTCCAAAGCTATAATATCTAGGGGTTGTTCAACCACACAGATCGTTCCCTTATCGCGAAAAGCGTCCCCGCAAATCGAACAAGGGTTTTGTTCAGAAATATTTAAACATATTGAACAGGTAACCGTTTTTAGCTTCAAATTGAGAACTGATTCTGCCAACTCCTCTAATTCATTTTGAGGCACGTGGAGCAAGTAAAACACTAACCTAGCGGCACTTTTTGGGCCTATACCAGGTAATCTTTCCAGTTTTTCAATTAGTTTCTGTACAGCACGAGGAAGAACCATATAAAGCTAATTATATGTCATATTAGACACATAAGACAGATCAGACATCTATGACAATTAACAAATCGGAACTTTGCACAAAAAGAGAGATTATACGAAATTTCTTAATTCTTTCGCAATAAGAGGTGTTACACTAATTACTTCGAGCTTGGGAAAAAGCTTTTCTTTGGGGATATCGATTGTGTCCGTCACAATAATCTTTTCAAAAGGGGAATTCTGCCATACTGCTGGAGATCCTCGTGACAAAACAGCGTGCGTAGCCAGCAAATAGGCATGGAAGGCACCCTGCCCCAGGCAGCACTGTGCGGCGGTAATAGCAGTAGAACCCGTGGAAACCAGATCGTCATAGATTAATATTTCTTTTTCTTTGACAGAACCACCCAGCAGCTCACAAGAAACAATCGTGTCTTTTTCGCTAAGTGGTCTAATTTTTTTAATCTGAGCTGACTCTACTTCCAGAAGCCCAGCAAGAGTTTCGGCATCTACTTTTCGACCCATATCGGGAGCGACGACAATTAAATCTGCCCCACCAAAATCATCGCGATGTTTATCAACATATTTCGCAAACATCTCCAATACCGATAAATGCAAAGTGGGTATGGAAAAAAAATTTAGAGCCTCTTCATGATGCACTCCTACCGTGATTACTTCGTGAAAACCCGAGTTCTTGATAAAATTAGCCACTAATTTTGAAGAAACAGCTTCTCCTGGCCGATGAGCCTTATGCTGTCTGGCATAAGAAAGATAAGGAATTACCGCCGTAATTTTTTTGGCCTTTTCCCGTTTTAAAACCTCTCCAAACTCGCCTAATTCCATTAAGTTACTATCAGGATGTGTCGACAAAGATTGAATTACAATGACATGCTCGCCTTTTACCTCTGTTAGTATCCTTACTCTAACTTCTTGATCCGCAAAACGAGTTACTTCACAGGGAGAAAGTGATAAAGAAAGTTCGGAGGCAATTTTCTCGGCCAGAGGACGATTGGAGCTACCGGAAAACAATAACATACGTATTAGCTATTAGCTTCTTGCTAATGGCCAAAAGCTAATGGCCAAAAGCTAATTCATTGTACATTGTAAATTATACATTGTAAATTAACTTAGGTTCCTTCTTGCCAGCTGGTTAAATATTTATGCTGTTCTTTTGTTAATTTATCAATCTCAATTCCCATCGCCTTTAGTTTTAAACTGGCTATTTCTTTATCAAGTTCAGCAGGAATTTGATAAACGAGAGGTTTTAATTTTCCTTTATTATTGAGAAAAAATTCTACCGCTAATGCCTGATTGGCAAAACTCATATCCAT
>JACQHK010000015.1 GCA_016199065.1 Candidatus Microgenomates bacterium
AAGTAGAACCGCTTCCTAAATTAAACGATTTACTAAACGCAGAAACGCTTTTGGCAAAATAAGCTATGAGGCTGATTTTAAATTCCGTCAACAAGGTGCTCATTTATTACTCCATTCCTTCAAGGGCTTTAATCCTTTCAGAAATAGGAGGGTGGGTATCAAAAAGTCTGGAAAACCATCCTACAAATTGTTGGCCCCTGCTGGATTTAAAAGGGTTAATAATGTAAAGACTGGCTGTGGCTCTGTTTGCGGCTTCCAACGGCTCAGTGTCTCCGGAAATTTTTTTTAAGGCAGATATTAAACCGCCGGGCTGTCTGGTTAACATCACGCCTGACGCATCGGCAAAAAATTCTCTTCTTCTGGAAATTGCCAACTGCATCAACTGTCCGATGATCGGAGCTAAGATTGCTGCAATTATCGCTACCACCAAAAGAATTGCCTGTAAATTTCCGCCTCTGTCCCTATCTCTATCTCTCCACCACAGGCTTCTCATAAACCAATCAGAAATAAGAGCAATCATTCCTATTAAAATCGTCACAACTGCCATTAAACGGGTATCATAATTTCTGACGTGCGAAAGCTCGTGGGCAATAACTCCTTCCAGTTCTGTTCTGTTTAATTTGGATAATAAACCGGTGGTTGAACAGACTGTCGCGTGTTGAGGGTCTCTACCTGTCGCAAAAGCGTTGGGAGCTGTGTCGTTAATAACGTAAAGTTTAGGCATTGGCAGACTGGCTGCCAAACAAAGATTTTCCGTTACTGTATAAAAAGTAAAGTCGCGCTTTCTGTCTGCTGGTCTTGCTCCTGATATGGCTAAAATGAATTTATCTCCCCAGTAGTAACTACCTAAGCTGGACAAACCAGAAAAAATAAGCGCGATACCCAACCAACCTGTTCCAAAATCCAGTACTGTGTTAAACAAATAAATTATACCCGTCACGAAAAGTACAAAAAGAACCATGATCAAAAAAGACTTTCTCTTGTTTGAATCAACCTGTTCGTAAACGTTTAGCATAGGATTCGTCAAATAGCAGATCGGTTATCCCCAAAAGGCGGGTTTAGTCAATACGGAATAATAAGGCAATAAATTATAAATCGACTTTAGGAGTCTTTATATCTTCCGGCTTTACTGTCGCATATTCTCTGTCGCCGGGCATCGTTAAACCTTCTTCCGATTTAAATCCGAAAATCGAAGCCACGAGATTAGAAGGGAAGGTCATTAATTTAATATTATAGTCAGCACTCAAGTCGATGAGTGTTCTTCTGGCGTACATAATTTTATCAGCCGTATCTCTTTCCTCACCCATCAGTTGTTGTACGGGACCAGCGGCCTGAAGTTGCGGTGTACTCTCAACAATCACTCTTATAGCACCTAGGGCCTGCGTCATTTTAGTGCTTGCCTCTAACAAATCCTTAGGCGTTCCCTTATCTAAGGCTGATATCGCACTCTTTCGGGCATCGGTAATCATTTCCAAAGCTTTTGTTTCATGCTTCATATAACCTTTGACAGAATCCACCAGCTGGGGAATCATGTCGGCTTGTCTTTTGAGCTGATTACCTATTTCCTGAAGTGAAGCTTTAATTCTTCCTTTTAAGGTTACAAATCCGTTATAGACGCTCCAGATATAAAGAAGCAGCGCTCCTAGAATTATTCCTCCAATTAATAGGGGATTCATATTTCCTCCTTAAAGTTAATTATTGGTTTTATTATACAATAAATATCAAACTATTTATTGGGCTTCTTTTAGCTTAACAGCCATTTTTTAAGATCGGCGAAAGAATAGGTGTTTAGAACATCTTTTTTCTCTGCCCAACCGCGGCGGGCAACTGCCACACCGAATTTCATATTCTTCATTTGAGATACTTCGTGACTATCTGTGTCGATAACTACTTTAACTCCTCTTTTTATAGTCTCTCTGACTATGGTGTCGGAAATATCCAAACGTGTGGGATAGGCGTTGATTTCTAGTGCCTTATTATTTTTGGCACAGAATTCCCAAATTTTCTCCCAATCTAATTCAAACCCCGACCGCTGCCCTAGTAATCTACCTGTCGGATGTCCTAAAATCTTGGCCTTGGGATGGGAAAGTCCTTTCAATACCCTTTGAGTCATTTGTTCTTTATCTTGAGAAAATGATGAGTGAATAGACACAATTCCTGCATCCAGCAAGGAGAAGCTTTTATCATCGATTGCTAATTTGCCATCTGCTAGAATATCTATTTCGAGTAATTTAAGTATTTGAACACTTTTTGTTACCTTTTGTGCTTGTTCGATTTTTTCGTTCCTCTTTTTAATTAAGGCAGATACTTGAGACGGCGTGTGATTATAATTACTGGGATTGTGCTCGGCAAAACCCAAATATTCGTAGTGTAATTCCTGGGCAAGTTTAATCATCTCTGACATCCCGCTTTGCCCTAAGTCATGCGAAGGTTCGACATCGACCAGACTGTGCGTATGCAAATCGCCTTTAATGTCTTCATTTTGAATAATTTTCGGTAATTTTCCTACCAAGTCCGCTTCGATTTCTCCACGATCTTCTCGTAACTCCGGTTCGATCCACTTCAATCCCTGTGCTTGATAAAAAGTTTTTTCGTCGGCAAAAACGTAAAGACCCAGGGAAGAATTAAAATTACTCTTCGTGTAAAATTTTTCCCAGTCTTTTTTGAGTTTCTTCCTATCCGTGATTTTTATTCCGTAATCGGAAACCGACAGACCGTAAGTTATAGCTCTGGTGCGCAATTTTACGTTATGATCTTTAGAACCCGTGAAATGCTGAAGTAGCGAACCCCAAGCAGATGTGGGTTGAACCATTAAATCAATTTGCTTAGAACCGCTGGTTAAAAAAGAGGCTGTATGATCGCCTTTTTCAATTATTCTTTCTGCGTAGGGATAGGTAACAAACCAGTTAATTACTTTTTGTGGGTGATTGCTGGCAACGGCTATATCAATGTCACCGATAGTCGAAACCATTCTCCTTAAACTTCCTAAGGGTTCAATTTTCTGTACGTCAGGACATTTTTTAAGATGAGTCAAAACTTTTTGTGCAATTTCGTAGGCATATGGCAAAACCATACGTGAGGTCTTTTGTCTACCCGCATAAAACTCAGAAATTGCTTGCAGGATTTCTTTTTCCGATTTCTTGCCAAACGTTGGAATTTCTGCTATTTTTCCTTCCTCGCCGGCTTTCTGCACCAGCTCAATCGCCTGATCGGACTTTTTAATCTTTAGAGAATTAATTAATTTAACTGCGGTTTTAGGACCAATCTTCGGAATTGCCAATAAGGGAAACAAGGCACCAGGTGCTTTTTTCTTGATTTCTTCAAAGTGTTTAACTTTACCTGTGGCAAACAATTCTTTTAAATGAGAGGCTATTGATGGACCAACTCCTGAGATATCTTCAAGTTTTCCTTCACTCCATAACTCGTATACCTCACTACTTAACTTTTCGACAACGTCAGCTGCTTTTTGATAAGCCAAAATTTGAAAACGATATTTTTTTTCATCGCTGACGGTATACGCTGCAGCAACTTCTCTTAACAGTTTAGCAATTTCGTTGTTGGTTGGTTTAACCATCGTTGACTGTTTATATTGTCTTTGTTATCATCTCCTGGCCTAACAACATTATATAATAATAGTATAGGGGCTCGTGGTGTAGAGGTCTAACTACATCTTCGGCCTGCCCTGCCGAAGCGATCATTCGACTGCCTGGACCTGCCTGCGCAGGCAGGCGTAGACCATGAGGAGAATTTGGACGAAGGCGGGTCACGGAAAGTACTTTAATAAAATTAAACAAGGGCTCGTGGTGTAGAGGCCCAACACATCTCCCTGTCACGGAGAAGATCGCCGGTTCGAATCCGGTCGAGCCCGCCATTAGAAATTGTTTCCGAACTTTTAAGAAAGTAAGGAATTACAATCTCTTATGTCCGCCGAAAACGCAGCGCGAAGTGTATTCGAATCGAGTCAGACTCGACGAATAGAATTGAAAGGCTGAGTGCTTATTATTGGCGGACACCATCTTCCAACATCTCTATTGTAATTGGTAAAAAATACCTTATAATAAAAAAACTTCAATAAAAATTCTGCCTTTAAATTTACCCTGCTCGGAAAGGATTTACTATGTGGAAAGACATAGCAAAAAAATTTAACAATCCCGAATCAATGATTAGTCTTATTTTGGGCGTTGTAGTAATTTTGGTTGTGGGTGCTACTCTTATTAACCTGGCTAAAAACAAAACAACCTCAACTTCACCTCAACCGGAAGCCACAACTGACGTTCCGGGAGTTCCGGTGGGAGAAAAGGTAACAGAACAAACCACTATGTCTGCTGATTTTCCGAAGAAATATATAGTAAAAGAGGGAGATACGCTTTGGAATATTGCTCTGGTAAGTTACAGTTCCGGTTATAACTGGGTCGATATCGCGGCAACTAATACATTGTCTAATCCTGACAATTTAACCGTTGGGATGGAATTAATACTTCCTAAAACTAAACCGATTTATCCGGAAGGATCTATTAATGGTGTGGCGGCAACCGCAACAAAAGAAGAAAATTACACCGTAAAACAGGGAGATAATCTTTGGCAAATTGCCTGCCAATCATATACCAATTGTTACCGTTACACTGACATCGTAAAAGCCAACGGTCTAAGTAATCCTAATCAGATTGAAATTGGACAGGTTCTAAAAATTCCCAGGTAATTTTTAACTTAATAAAGGAAATGTATAATAAGCTAATAGGAAACTGTTAGCTTATTTTGTATTTACAACATCAGCGTTTGACGTTGCGGGATTCGTACAGTGGCAGTACGTCACCTTCCCAAGGTGAAGATGCGAGTTCGATTCTCGTATCCCGCTCACTAGAGTCACTTTCAGAAAAATGAAGAAATAGTGACTCTTGTGTCCTTCTAAATTCGCTCTACGAGCCCTGTACGAATAGTACAGAAAAGGCGAGAAGTAAGAATTGGAGGACCGCATGAAATTCCCCCGAGTTCGAGCCTTGATTTTAATAGTTTCTGTTTCTGGGGGTTCTGGGGACGGTCCTAAGATAGCTGTTTCTAATAAGATATTCTAATAAATACTTAAATTCAAAGATATTTAATATTGTATGGCTAAGGAAAGATGAGAATTATATTATTATGACAATCTATTCCAGGACCGTCCCCTATTTTTCCCCTATTTTACAGCCTTAATTTTCCAGATTATCTAGTCTTTGATCAAGAACAGGACTCAGCTGAATAACTAAGTTAGCAAAAATTAACAAAAGAAGGGCCGAAAGTAATACACCACCGAGTAGGAACCACTCTGTCTTCTTGGATTTTCGCCATTTTAAAAAAGCCAGGAAAGTAAATAAAATAAGAGCGTATCCGGTAAGCCAGGAAAAATGATATTCAAAAATCGGCACGGTGACTCGGCGAGGAATTAGATAAAAACCAACGTATAAAAAAAACATAAAATTACTCGACTAGATTTATATCAACCGGCGGTGGTCTTCTTATCTCTTGATACAAAACCGATCTAGGTTGTTGTGGAAAAAGGAAGGAGGATATAAGAGGAAAAAATATAAAAAAACTCGCCAACAGAAGGAAAAGAATTAAAGTTAAAAATAAGGGCCAGAAAAGCAGCTCTTTTAAGAAATTAGTATTTATTACAAAATTATTTTCTTGCAGAAGTAAATAAACAAACGCCATAATTGCAATCAGAATAAAATTATAAACCAGTACTTCTATCGTGTGGTTAAGAAGTCCCCAACGAGGTAATAAAAAGGCATTATGAATGATAAATTTATTATTTGGGGCTTTAATGCTCAATTTATTCATCCATACGTTAACGGCATACCCACCCTGTCCTTGTTTGTTTTTTTCCAAATGATTCCATTTTATTTCCGGATAGGTGGACTCTAAATAATCTATACTTAATCCTGTCAAAGCAGCGTCGTGAAAAATCTTTTTTTCCAGCACGGACCATAAAGTATCTTCTGTGGCTACTTTGTAAGGAAGGAGGTTAAAAGTAAAATCGTAACGTGCCAGTAAAAGAAAAATTATCAAAAATAATATTTTCATCAGATTATTACTTTCTACAATTTGAGATATTCTTTTCATTAATTTATTATAGCAATAATGATTATGTCTCTTGCTCTGTAGTAATCCTCAACATTCTAGGTTACTTAGCCTCTCAACCCTCTGTTTTTAAAATGTTAGAATGTCATTATGACTTTTCTTGAAAAAGTTCAATATAAGCTACCCTATTGGGATGGTTTATTTATTCATGATTTCCTTAGTTATTTATCGCCGCTAGGTAAGTGCCAAAAAAGCGAGATTACACTAAACAAATCAAATAATAATTTCTTCCCTATCACCAGTATCTTATTTACCAAAAGTGATACTCCACAAGTTTCGTTCTTCTTAAGCGACGGAAATTCACTAACTGTTAGTGTTACAAATACTACAAACGCAGTAAAGAATAGTCCACATAGATATTCTCACCTTTCTCTAAGGGAATTTATCAAAAGAATTACTACCTCTAAATTAAGATCAATTGATCACACGGGTTTTAACTTGCCCTATTTTGAGGGTATTCATCCAAAAATTTCGGAGCTAAGGGAAAAGTTTAAGAATGTATGTCTTTATCATACTTTTCCTAAACATTTAGCAAATGCGCCATGGGATTTCATTTTGCCCGGTACTGTTGAAGAAATTATTGGTAAAACATTCGTAGATTATTCACTTAACAGAAAACCCAAAATTGAAATAGTTTCTTTCGATAAATCTTCCACTCCTCTTATTCAGTTTGATATTCAATTGGAGGGAAAATACAAAGACTGGGTTAGAATCTTTCCTGAAGGAATTTTTGACCAGAAAATGAGTAATATCTGGGTATACTTAAAAAATGATTTTGGTACTGATATTTGTTTTGTGTTAAATGAATTTCACAACGATGATTGGAGTTTTCATTTTGCCAAAGATCGGTTAATTTAACATATAATAAATATGTGCTCATATATTAAAATAACTAAACCTATATGACCGATGAAGAATTAATTAGAAAGGCAGCTTCGCTAATAAACGCAAAAAAGACCAAAGACGGATTATTTGCTGATGTTGGTTGTGTTCTGATCTCTAGTAGCAATCAAATTTATCAAGGAGTTTCTGTAGATATTGGCTCCAACGCTCTTTGTGCGGAACAGAACGCGGTTGCAGCAATGATTACCAAAGGAGAATTCATCGTCAAAAAAATTGTGGCTGTGTGGAAAGATGAAAGAGGAAATATTTACGTTGTTGCTCCCTGCGGAAATTGCCGTCAATTCATGAAAGAAACAGATTTAGAAAATCTCGAGGCAGAAGTAATCCTCGCCAAAAATAAAACAGTTAAACTAAAAGAATTATTACCATATAATGACTGGTGGCAAAAAGTGATCTGAAACATTACGTTAATAATGCAGGTTGTATGAAAACTAAAATTAATTCCTCAGAATTTGCTCAAAGACTGGGAGCTTATTCACACGGATATAAAGTAGATCTGGGCAGTGCAGAATTAATTTTTACCACTGGTCAAATAGCTCTAGATAAAAATGGCAACGTCGTTTCCCCAGATGATGTTGTGGGACAGTCCGAATATGTTTTTCAAAGCCTCGAAAAGATTTTAAAGGAAGCGGGTTCTTCTTTAGGAGATGTAGTTAAAGCTACAATTTATGTCACAGACATAAAAGACTTTGCCAAAATCTCCCAAGTCAGAAATAAATATTTTAAAGATTCCGAACCAGTTTCTACTTTGGTCGAAGTAAAAAATCTTGTTAAAGATGGTTGCCGACTGGAAATTGAAGTAATTGCCGTGAAACAAAAATAATCTTTTTGTTTACAAAAGACATTGTATTCCTTCTTTTTATTTCCCTATAATGGATCAATGGAGCAAATATTGCTTACTTTTATTATTGGTGTATTAATCTTGTTATATTCTACACAAAGATTTGTCAGACTGGCTGAAAATATTTCCCTGGCTTTCAAAATTTCCCCTTTAATTATCGGTACCACAATTGTCGCTCTTGGCACTTCCGTACCCGAACTAACTGTGTCAACGGTTTCCTCTTTTAATCAAGATTTTGATTTGGCTGTGGCAAATATTATCGGCTCAAATATTGCCAATATATTTTTGGTTTTGGCCATAGGAATTTTAATCGGAAAATTAAGAATCGGAACGGTCAAGACACAGCGAAATGCGGTCATTCTCATAGGTGCTACAGTGCTATTTTTTCTGGTCTACTCTCTTGGCCTTCCCCACCAATTCGCAGCACTAATATTATTAAGTACGGCGGCAGTAATTAGCATAGCCGAATATAGCCTGGGAGTTTTGGGAAGAAATCATGAGGATCTTTCCCGCTTTAAAAAATTGACCAAAGTAAAAATCGGCAGTTCAACATTATTATCATTGGTTATTTTTATTTGCGGAATCATTTTAGGAGGTTACCTCATCGTCAGTTCTGTAGAAGTTTTTTCCAAAGTTACCGGTATTTCTACTTCTTTCCTGGGCTTAACCCTAACTGCCATTGTGACTTCTCTACCAGAACTTTTTACTACCGTCTTAAGTCAAAAGGATCATGAAGAAAAAATTGCCATAGGAAATATTTTAGGCAGCAATATTTACAATTTAGTTTTTATTGGCGGAGTAATCATGCTTTTTCCCATTTCCGTTCAGATTAACCCGTTAGATTGGATCTGGTTGGCTGGAGCGACGGCTTGTGCATTTTTAGTTATTAAAAAATATGCCGGAAAACAACCACCCAAGTTGATTGCGGCAGCGTTTTTAACATTATTTTTAGTCTATTTATATACGATAAGTGTTGTATAATATCTCATTAAATAAATATGCAATACAGTGTCTGGGTTATTCCTCCCGAACCACTCTATGGGAATCTCAAGAAAATCATTGATTCCTTAGCCACAAAATTTCACGGGCCGACGTTTGAACCGCACATGACTCTTTTTTCTGTAGCTGACTTGAATCTTTCCCAAGTAAAAGAAACGCTCAGTTTACTGACCAAACCAGAAAATGAACTAGCTTTAAGTTTGGGTCCCGTTTCCTTTAGTACTACGTATTATCAATCCGTTTTTGTCAGAGTTAATTCAACAGCCCAATTGATGCAGCTTAATCTTAACGCCAAAAAATACTTTAATTTAAACAACGACGTTTATATGCCTCACATGAGTTTAATCTACGGAGCTCATGATTTAAAAACAAGAGAAAATATTGCTAGCCAGATAAAGTTGACGGAGGAAAAATTTGTCGGAAAAGATTTAACAATAATCGAGTTTAGGGAAAATACCACCAAGTGGGAACATTTAGCAACTATCCCGCTCGGAAAATAATACGCGCATGAAATTAAACGCAGTCGAAGTTTGTACGTCAAATATGGCAGCTACTCTCAAATTTTATGAGCTGTTGGGTTTTGAATTCCCACAACTTAGAGGAGATGAACAACACGTAGATTCTCTGGTTAACCAAGGTTCAGTCCGCTTGATGATCGATAAAAAGGAGGTCGCTAAAGAAATTATTGGCTCTTTTCCCATTCCTTCCAACTATTCCTCATTTTGTATCGAGTATGATTCTCCCGAGGAAGTGAACAAGATAGTAGGGAAAGTTAAAATGCTGGGATTTATGGTGGTCAAAGAACCCTGGGATGCTTTTTGGGGTCAAAGATACGCAATTATTGAAGATCCTGATGGCTATAAAATAGATTTATATGCAGCCTTAAAATCTTCCTTGTGAATAGCTTGACATACGGTGTTAGCACAATGAATTTAAGAAAATACGGAAAGTCTCCGTTTAAAATCGCAGTAATTCATGGCGGTCCGGGCGCGGCTGGCGAGATGGCACCGGTGGCCATTGAACTTTCCCATAATTACGGAATCTTAGAACCACTACAAACTAAACCAACTATCGAGGAGCAAATTCTAGAGTTAAAAAGAATTATTGATCAGAACGCAGACGTTCCTGTAATTCTTATCGGTTGGTCCTGGGGAGCATGGTTAAGTTATTTATTCGCCGCAAGGTTCCCCAGACTTGTTAATAAATTAATTTTAGTCAGCAGTGGCCCCTTTGAAGAAAAATACGCCCAGCAAATTATGCCAACGCGCCTTAACAGACTATCGACTAAAGAACGAGAAGATTTTGATAAATTTGTTTCGCAAATACCTCTGGCCACTTCTAAGCAGCAAAGTAAAATATTTATGAAAGTAGGAAAAATACTTTCGAGAAGCGATTCGTACAACCCGTTACCGGACAAAACAGAAATACAAGCCAACTATCAAATATACAACAAGGTTTGGGCTGAGGCTGCTGAATTAAGAAGAAACGGCAGATTGCTAAATGAGTGTAAGAAAATTAAATGTCCTGTAATAGCTATTCACGGAGACTACGATCCTCACCCGGCAGAGGGTGTAAAAAAGCCTTTAGAAAGCCTTTTACCAAACTTTAAGTTCATTCTGCTTTCGCATTGCGGTCATACCCCCTGGCTGGAAAAAGAAGCTAAAAACAAATTTTACCAGCTGCTGAAGAATAATTTGAATTCCTGATGTTTTTATTAATTTTTCTTTTTTCTCTGTACGGCACTAATGCGCTATAATAAATCCTGCGTGCCAACGTGGCACAGTGGTAGACCTGCCCGCAGTGCTACG
>JACQHK010000016.1 GCA_016199065.1 Candidatus Microgenomates bacterium
TCTTTACCTTTTTCAACTTTATATAGTCTGCCTTTTTGTTTAAGAAGCAGGTCAATAAACAACTTTCCGGACAGGTGATCCATTTCATGCTGAATAATAATCGATTCGGGCATTTTAAATTCTTTTTCAATCCTTTTTCCTTCTAAAGTAAAATAAGAAATTCTTATTTTTTCGTATCTTTTTACCGTGCCGTAATAAAAAGGTACAGACAGACAGCCTTCGAGCATCGTTGAGTTTTTGCGTACATCAAGAGTTTGTTTTGTCGAATGCCATAAGAGGGTGGGATTGATCACCGGTTCGATAACATCCTGATTGCGAAAAACAAAAATGGTCTGTTTTAAACCAACCTGATTAGCAGCCAAGCCCACGCCCTTAGGATTATCCAGTTTTTCCAGGGTTTCGACCATCTCCGTGACGATCTTTTTGATTTTATCATCAACTTCATCAACGGGTTTGGCCGGTTCTCTTAAAATGGGACTTGGAACTGTAACGATTTTAAACATAGGTTTATTTTGTTTAATATGACAAATAAGTCATGTATGTCTAATTTGAATTTGATTTATTTTTCTTCCCATTCTTTAAGTTTATTCTTGATCTCAGTGTCGTCTTTGTTAATTTTATCAAGAACAAACTGTAGGGTTTTTTTTGCCTCATCGACTTCGCCGTTGTCTTTTTGCAACAAGCCCAGTGCGTAGTAGGCATCGCGATAATTAGGCTTAAGCTCAATGGCTTTTTTAAGTTTTTCCACAGCCATGTCCACTTGTCCTGATTTTGCTAAAAGTACTCCCAAATTATAAGGAATCTTGGGATCGGTTGGGGCTAATTTCTCTGCCTTGAAAAGAAAAGAAACCGCCGCTTCTTTAAGTGCCGGGTCAATTTCAGAGAGTACGTAATAAGTTTTAACCCGTGATTTTAGAAAATTGATATTGTTGGGTGAAATCGTTTCCACTACTTTAGAAAAGGCCAAAGATTGGTCTTTGAGAACTGCTGCCTGAGTGGCATTTCCTTCCTGGTTTAAGGCTACGGCGATTACGGCCGAACTGTAGGATATTTCGTCAGCGTAGAACGGTTCGTAGGGATTGAGAGTCACTGCTGTGCTCAGATTTTGATATGCCTGCAAAAATCGTCCGGCACGATTGTCTCTATAACCTTTCGCAAAGGCAACATCTCCCATCCAGAGATTTTTTAGCAGATAAAGAGCATAAATTAGGCTAAAAAAGACCAGGGCGATGATTAATCTATTACCAGCTTCAAAACGAAAAATTATTAAGTTTTCCAGATTTAATAAGAGTTCTTTCTTTCTTGTTTCGGTTAGAAAAAAGATTACCGCAGGAAGTAAAAAGAAAAATAGACCAATGACCACGACGGAAAATCCGAAGAAATTAGTAATTAAGATCGAAAGCCAACCGAAAAACAACGAAAAATGTAGAATGTAAAATGTAAAATTATCCGAGTCTGGCTTTACTGTAAGAAATCTTCTAATAAACCAAGCCGTAAAAGCAAAAATAAACAGCAAATAAGTTCCCAGGCCCAGAATTCCTGTGGTGGCGGCGAAATTGAGATACTCGTTATGCGCTTTGTTATACAAAAAGTCCCACTCCGAGGTCATATTGTGTGCTGCAGGTCGAAATTGGTAATAAGCATAAGCAAAAGTTTCCACTCCCGTGCCAAGCAGTGGATTGGCCAAAAAGGCATCCATTGCGCCTTTCCAGACAATTTTTCTGATATCGCCTGATTCCGTGATGCCAGTTTCTAATGAAGTTTGAGAAGAAGGTCGAGTTGGAGCGGTGACCTGAGAAGTTTGCGACATCAACCCGGGAAGAGAATATTTTTCCAAAGAGCCAAGCCCGGCACCGCCTACGATAAAAGAGATTGCCACAAAGGCAATATTTAAAAATAACAAAAGGAAAATTAACCTTTTTGATGCGACGTTTTTTAATTTATTAAGAAATAAAAAAAGTAAAACGGAAAAGGGAACATTGGTTAACCAAAATGCAATAAATCCGGAACGGGATTTGGTGAAGAGAAGCGTGAGATAAAAGACTAGGGGAAGAATGTACAATGTACAGTTTACAATGTACAATTTTAAGTTACTCAGTGACCAATTAGTTTCAATTTTTAACTTTTGGCTTTGACTTTTGACTTTTGCCCGCCCCGCTTCGCTTGGCGAGGCCGGGGACCCTTGACCTTTATTTGGGTTTTCATTTTCAAAGTTTATTAATTTGGAAAAAGCCATTCCTATTGATAGAGGTATTAAAACGGCTAGGTACGCTGCTAGCCAATTGGGTTGGCCAAAAGTAGAAAATACTCTGTTTTGTACATCCTGAACCCATAAATTTTTATCGATTCCGAAATGTTCCAAAATTCCATAGACAGAAACTAAGGTTGCCGTTAAAAGAGTGATAGAGAGCAATCTGATTATTCTCCGCTGATCAAAATTAGAGACAAAAGCCAAATACAACAAGAAGTAGGAAATTGAAGCTAAAAGTCCTTGATGGAAACGCGAATAATATCCCCAAATTGAAGTATGGATATCCATAGAAAAAAGTGTCGAGAGAAATTGCGAACCCAAAAACAGCAGGAAAAAAAGATCAAGAGGAGTTCTTCTGATGATTATTTTTTTTGAAGAGACACTTTTAATGATCCACGTAAAGACGATAACCGCAGTAAGGGCGTATACTGCCATCATTTTGTTGTATTCAAAGAGCTCGTAATTTATGGGTGTGAGAATAAGGGGAATTAAGCCAAAAAGTGCATAAAAACCAATTTCCATAACTTTATTGCAGGCTGTTTCGACCGATTTTTCCTTCTGGAGTATCTGTAATATTTTGTAGAACAAAGAGGAAAATCTCATGGCGATACTATATCAAGTCAAAAGTTAAAGGTCAAAAGACAAGGGAGAGCGACATTTTTTTATTTTCCATTTAACATTTATCATTCAATTATCATTTTCTTAATTTTTAATTGAAAATTAAATAAATTGGTAAATGAATAGAAAATGAAAAATGACAAATAGAAATTTATTCTTCATTCCGCATTTAAAATATTATTAAGGAATGGTACAATCACAACGCTTTTATGTTAGATTTTCTTTTCGGTCTCCTCTCACACGACTTGGCTATTGATTTGGGTACGGCAAATACCCTGGTGGCTATTAAAGGAAAAGGTATCGTCATCCGCGAGCCTTCGGTGGTGGCGATGCACAAAAAAACCAAACAGGTTATAGCAATTGGTATGGAGGCTAAAAAAATGATGGGGAAAACCCCGGCCTCGCTGATTGCTCTTCGCCCACTCAAAGAAGGTGTGATAGCTGATTTTGACGCTACTGTGGCCATGCTTAAGCATTACATCAAACTGGTTCACGAAAGTCACAAAGACGGTAGTTTTTTTCTCTTGCCGAAAATTCCCCGGCCGAAAGTGGTGGTGGGAATTCCCTCGGGAGTTACAGAGGTGGAAAAAAGGGCAGTTCAGGACGCCGCGCTTTCTGCCGGAGCCAGATCGGCCTTTTTAATTGAGGAACCCATGGCAGCAGCAATCGGTTCGGGATTAAGAATTGACAGCTCGAGTGGTGTTTTTGTTGTAGATATTGGTGGAGGAACAACGGAAGTTGCCGTAATTTCTTTAGGTGGAATTGTCATTAACCGTTCAGTAAGAGCTGCCGGTGACAAAATGGATGAAGTAATTGGTAATTTTCTGCGCTTAAAATACGGTTTATTAGTCGGAGAAAAAACTGCAGAAGAAGTTAAAATTCAGATTGGAAGTGCTTGGAGCGAGGTAAAGATTAAGGATAATAAAGCCAGTGAAAGATTTACCGTCATTAGGGGGCGAGATATTGAAACAGGTCTCCCCAGATCAATAAAAATCGGCTCTACGGAAATCAGGGAAGCTCTGTCACCGGTTGTTAATCAAATTATAGCCAATATAGCAGAAATCATTGAAGAAACACCTCCTGAGCTTTTAGCAGATATCTTAGAAAAAGGAATAGTGTTAGCCGGCGGCGGATCATTACTTAGAGGAATCGATAAATTTATTGCCGAAAGTATTAAATTACCAGTTTGGCGTGCTGATGATCCGCAAACCTGTGTCGTGAGAGGGTGTCTAAAAGTAATTGAAGATGAACAATTGTTGGCCAGAGTAAAGGTGACGGGAGGACTCAAGTAATTTTCAATTTTCAAATTTTCTTAATTTTCAAAATAAATCTCAATTTACATGTTTTCAATTTTCGAAAATTGATCTTTGAAAATTATTTGGAAAATTGCCCGCCTGCCGGCTGGGCAGGAAAAATTACGAAAATTTGAAAATTAACCTATGGACAATACTTCTTTCCAGAAAACATTACAGCGCTTTATTCTTTTTTTTATATTTTCGGCATTATTAATGTTATTTGACTGGTTTGGTCTTTTAACCCTTCCTAAGCAAGGTTTTTATACTATTGCCAGTCCTCTTGAGATTGGTTTGTACTCATTTTCCCAAACAGCGGTGGAGCAGTTTTCTTTTTTGACTTTCTGGAAAAACGGTTATCGGGAAATCGAATATTTAAAACAAAGAAACCGCGAGTTAAGTGTAGAAACAGCTAGGGTACGACAATTGCTGGAGGAAAACGAAAGTCTAAAAAAGCAATTCGCCGCCCTCGGTCAAGAAAGTCAGGCTCTTCTGCCTGCGCGGGTGGTTAGTTTTTCCCGATATTTATTAGTAGATAAAGGAACGAAAGATCACGTTGCCAAAGGGCAGATGGTGATGTTTGACAAAATATTAGTAGGTAGAGTGGTAGAAGTTGGGCAACATTGGGCGAAAGTAATTTTGCCCAACGATCCTGAGGAAAAAATCATTGTGATAACGACTAAAAATAGAGCAAAAGGAGTTTTAAAAGGTTCCTTTAATCAGGATTTAATTTTAGATCAGATTTTACAGAAAGAAAAAATTGAACCCGAAGAAACTATTGAAACTGCGGGTGGTGATAATTTCCAAAAAGGTATTCTGATAGGGAGAATTACTCAAGTCGGAGGTAAGAAAAGCGATGTTTTTCAATCAGCCCGTGCAGAAAGCCTGCTGGAATTTAACAAGTTAACGGATGTATTTATTAAGATAAAATAATTTTCAATTTTCGTAATTATCAAATTTTCCAAAAAATAACCAACTCCCAATTTTCACAATTGAATATTTGGTATTGAAAATTATTTAGAAAATTAGAAAATTGTAAAATTTGAAAATTAATCTTTATGTTTTTCTTGTATCTTATTTTTTTTATCAGTGCACTTTTTCAGGCAACCTTTTTGCCGCTGAATTTGCTCTTATGTGCGGTGGTTGCTTTGAGCGTTATCAGAGTCAACAGACAGACAGTTAATTTGTTATTTTTTTCCGGTATTTTATTAAGTTTTTTAAACTTATCCTTGGTTGGTTTGACCAGTGTGTACTTGTTGTTTTCCTCATTCTTAATTTTTCTTTACCAACGAAAATTTAAAACAAATAATTTATACTACTGGTTTGTGATTTCATCTTTGCTTTTAATCGGCGAAGGGCTTTTTTTAAGCAGGAATCTGAGCGTAGTGAATTATTTTGTTCAGATAATTTTTTCTCTGTTATATTTTGTACTTTTTAGAATCATTACCTACAAAAAGAACGACTTTTTATGATCAAAAAATTAGGAAGGGCTTTTTCCGAGGGGCTCGAAATACACCGCTTTAAGCCACGTAAAATAAATCTTACCAACGATGTTGAAGAAGAACAAATCGGTAAAAAAAATCGTCTTAGCAACGTTTTTTTATTGCTGCTTTTAATTTTAGTTTTAGGCGTGCTTTCCCTGAGACTTTTTCAACTTACTGTGCTTTTGGGACAAAGGAATAGGGAAATTTCTGATAACAACAGGATAAAATTAAACATTATTAAAGCTCCCAGGGGAGTAATTTACGACAGAAACAAAGAGCCCCTAACCAGAAATTCCGCCCTCTACAAAAAAGTAACAAAAGACGGCAGCTTAGAACCGATTGGTCGCGAAGAGGCTTTAAAAATGATTGCGCAAGGGAATACCAGCCTTAATACTCAACCTACGCGAGAATACATTTATGCTACAGAAAGCGCTCATGTTTTAGGATATTTAAGCGAAATAAACAAAGACGAGTTAGAAGAGCTAAAGAAATTAGGAAATGTTGATTATAAGATCGGGGACAGGGTCGGCAGGCTGGGAGTGGAAGAGTCAGCCGAAAATATTTTGCGCGGAATAGACGGAAAAGAATTAATTGAAACAGATGCCTTGGGTTTGGTTACCAAAGAAATTGGTAACCAGGAACCAATTTCAGGAAGAGATGTAATGACCACGCTTGATCTTAAAATGCAAAAATTAATGGCAAAATATTTCCCGGGAGGACAAAAGGGAGCGGTGGTGGCTCTTAATCCTCAAACAGGTGAAGTTTTGGGCATGTTTTCCTCCCCCTCTTTCGACCCCAACCTTTTTGGAGAAATTTATACCAACGGAAAAGATTTGAAAAAGAAACGAACTGAATTGGCTAAAGTTCTGACAGATAAGGACTCGCCTCTTTTTAACAGGAGTATCGGGGGTATTTATCCTTCCGGATCGACGTTTAAAATTGTTACCTCCGCGGCAGGACTGGAGAGCGGCAAAATTAACAAGGAAACAGAAATAGAAGATATCGGAGAAATTGTGATTGGGCCGTTTCGCTTTCCCAACTGGTACTTTTTACAGTATGGCAGAAAAGAAGGGATGGTTAATGTAATTAAGGCATTACAGAGAAGTAACGATATTTTTTTCTATAAGGTTGGAGAGATGGTAGGACTCGAGGGGATAGTTTCCATGGCCAAAAAATTCGGCTTAGGTGAAAAAACGGGTATTGATTTACCACAGGAAAGTACCGGATTAATACCCGATGAGTCCTGGAAGAAAAATTTCATCGGCGAAGGATGGTATTTAGGAGATACTTATCATTTAGCAATCGGTCAGGGATATTTATTAACTACTCCTTTGCAGGTTGCCTTGATGACTTCAGTAGTTGCCGGTAATGGCTATCTTTGTCAGCCGCATGTGTTATTAAAAGAGGGGGTTAACAACTATTGTCGGGAAATTGGTTTAAAGCAGGAAACACTTCAGGCAATCAAAGAGGGTATGAAACTGGCTTGTACTAGCGGCGGAACTGGATGGCCGTTTTTTGAATTTTTTGTCAAAAACGCATCGGCCTCGGCTCGAAAAATGGAAGTTGGTTGTAAGACAGGAACGGCTGAATTTGGTGATCCGAAAGACAGAACTCATGCCTGGTTTACTGTTTTTGCTCCGTTTAATAATCCACAGGTTGTTTTAACGGTTTTAGTGGAGGGAGCAGGTGAGGGGTCTAATGTGGCTGCACCGATTGCCAAGAATATTTTGGGAGAATGGTTGGGAGGAATGTAGAATGTCCCACTTCGCAAAAGTTACGAAGGGATAAATACAATTTACAATGTACAATAAGTCAGATTAAGAACCCTGTTGAACCTGAGTGGCTGCTTTCTCTGATGGGCTGGCTGGTTTAGGTGTCTCGCCTTTAGAAGAAGCATGTTTTACAGGTTTTGCCATTCCCATTTTTTCCTGCTGAGCACCTAATTTTCGTCCTTGTGGGTCATCGTCGGTTCTTTCAATTCTATTTGCCATGAGAGGATTTTATGTGCAGCATGGGTAATTGTCAAATTACCATTGTAAATAGTACATTATCTTGTCCCGCGGAGTTCTGTCTTGCAGAACGAAGTGGGAACATTGTACATTATATTTGTGAGTTCTGAAGAAAAATTATACTGGTTATTTTTTTCTGCTTTTGAAGAAGGTATCGGTCCGGTTCGTTTCCAGCTTCTTTTAAAACATTTCGGTTGTGCAAAAAATGCCTGGAGCGCCAAGCTAAAAGATCTGCTGGAGGCAGGGTTACCCGTTTCAATTGCACAAAAGTTTGTGAAATTTCGCAGCGGTTTTTCCCAGGATAACTATTTAAAGCTATTAAAAAACAAAACCATTTCTTTTATTACTTTAAGTGATATTTACTATCCTCCGCTGTTAAAACAAATTTCTGATCCGCCTTTTGTTCTTTACCTAAAAGGAAATTATCAAAAGCAATGGTTTTTAGACGAAACAAATATTGCCGTGGTTGGTAGCAGAAAAGCTACGGCGTATGGTCGAGAAGTTACGACTGTCATGACAAAAAACCTTGTTGAAGCAGGATTAACCATTGTTTCGGGTCTTGCCTTGGGTATAGATAGCGTTGCCCACCAAGCCGCTCTTAATAAACAGGGGAAGACGATTGCGGTTTTGGGCTGTGGAGTTGATTTAATTTATCCGTCACAAAACAGAAAGCTTTATGAGGAGATTATTAATAAAGGCGGTTGCATAATTTCCGAAATGCCCTTAGGACATTGGGTTAGTAAAACAGTTTTTCCCGCCAGAAACAGGATTATTTCCGGATTGTCAAAAGGCGTATTGATAACGGAGGGCGCAGTTGATAGTGGAGCTCTAATTACTTGTTCTTATGCAGCAGAGCAGGGCAGGGATGTTTTTGCCGTTCCCGGACCGATTGATTCTTTTTTATCCGAAGGTCCGCATTCTTTATTAAAAAAAGGCGCCAGGTTGGTAACCAGTGCAAAGGACATTTTGGAAGAACTTAAAATCACACCCCCGGGGTGTTTCTCCACAGTCACCCCGGGGGTGAGAAGTCTTAACAAGAAAGATTTTAGCGACGACGAAAGAACTATCATGGACTTATTAAAGACAGAGCAATTGACAGTGGATGATATTATTAAAAAGTCACATCTTTCCTCTTCTATAGTCCTTTCCGTCTTGAGTTTTTTAGAGATTAAAGGATATATTAGAGATTACGGGGGGAAATACCGAATACAATAATTTTCAAATTGTCGAATTTTCATAATTTTCGAAATAAGTCTCAATCTATTAATTTTCAATTTTGGAGATTGAATCTTGAAAATTATTTGGAAAATTTGAAAATTAGGAATATCGAAAATTAATTTTATGAATCTTGTTATTGTCGAATCACCAACGAAAGCCAAAACTCTTGGTAAATTCTTAGGGGATGACTATAAAATAGTAGCCTCGATGGGTCATGTGCGTGATTTGCCGGCAAGCCGGTTAGGAATTGATGTTAATCATGATTTTGAACCACAATACCAGACTTTGGCCGATCATAAAAAGGTCATCGATGAACTAAAAAGCTTAAGAGATAAAGCACAATCGGTTATTTTAGCCACTGATCCTGATCGGGAGGGAGAAGCTATTGCGTTTCATTTGACTCATGTTTTAGGAAAGGGAAAGGTAAAAGAATCACCTTATCTAAGAATCACCTTTCATGAAATTACTCAGGAAGCAATTAAAGAAGCTTTAAAAGAGCCCCGGACGATTGATATGAAGTTGGTAGATGCCCAACAGGCCAGGCGCGTACTGGATCGTTTGGTAGGTTATAAACTTTCTCCTTTATTGTGGAGTAAGGTAAGGCGGGGTTTGTCCGCCGGTAGAGTTCAATCAGTTGCTCTGCGAATCATTTGCGAAAGAGAAAGAGAAATTGAAAAGTTTGCCAAAGAAGAATACTGGACAGTAACGGCAAGTTTAAAAAATAACAGCCAGAACATAGTGGATTTTGAATTAATAAGCAAAAACGGTGTCAAATATGAAACTTCAACAAGCTATGATCTTTATGATGGAAAATACAATTCGTCTAAAACAACAATTTCTACTCAACAGCAAGCACAAGAAATAGTTGATGAATTAAACAAACTTGCGTTGTTTGTTTTAAGCGTGGAGAAAAAAGCTTCAAAAAGATATCCCAGTCCGCCTTTTACGACTTCTACGCTACAACAGGAAGCGGGTAGAAGGTTTGGTTACTCCGGAAAAAAGACCATGCAGATTGCACAGCGTCTTTATGAACAAGGATATATTACCTATCACCGTACCGATTCAACGAACTTAAATATGGATGCAGTAAGTAAGGCTCGAGAATATATTAAAAGTGAATTTGGTCAGGAATATGTTCCTTTAGCCCCCAAATTTTACAAAACAAAACAAAAATTGGCTCAGGAAGCGCATGAAGCGATTCGGCCGACTAATGTTAGAAACGCCGGAAAATTAGGCGAGGAAGCCGGAAGAGAAGAAGAAAGATTGTACAATTTGATTTGGAAAAAGTTTGTGGCCTGCCAAATGAGAGAGGCAGAAATAGAGGGGACAAGCGTTTTGGTAAGTGACAAACTTAGTAATGAAAAAAAAGTTGCCAGCGAAGAACAAAGTAATATCAAGAAGCAAGAATTAAGTATCAAGAGTGAGGGATATATATTAAAGGCGACAGGTTCGGTAATTGTTTTTCCGGGCTTTTTGAAAATTTATCCCGAATCCTTAGAAGACAAGAGTTTGCCGGTTTTTAACGAAGGAGAAGAATTACAAAAAGAAAAAATATTTTCTGTTAATCACGAAACGACGCCTCCTCCACTTTATACAGAGGCTTCCTTAGTAGCGACGATGGAAGAAAGAGGTATTGGCAGACCTTCAACCTACGCTCCGACTATTGCTACGATTTTAGATAGACATTATGTGGAAAAAGAGGAACGGAAATTAAAACCAACTCCTTTGGGTTTTGCGGTTAATGATTTTCTGGTGAAAAATTTTTCCGAAATTGACGACATGCCTTTTACTGCCAAGATGGAGGATCAACTCGACGAAGTCGCCCAAGGCCAAAAAGAATGGGTTGGGATTATCAGAGACTTTTTTACTCCCTTTAGCGAAAAAACCAAAAGCGTTTACACTAATTCCGAAAGAGTAAAAATTGAAACCGAAGAAACGGATGAAAAATGTGATGTCTGCGGATCGCCGATGGTCGTGCGGATTGGCCGATTCGGCCGATTTTTAGCCTGTTCGAGATTTCCCGATTGTAAATCTACTAAACCATTGGTCAAAAAAGTGGCTGATTTAAAATGCCCCGAAGACGGGGGAGACGTCATTATTAAACGAACCAAAAGAGGAAAGATGTTTTACGGTTGTTCAAACTATCCTAACTGTAAATGGGCCAGCTGGACCAAACCCAAGTAGTCTCTTATTACACAATGGGAGTGTTTCGAAGGAACACATCGGTTAAACCACCAATTTATTACTCAAGCGCGAGATGTTCAATTCTTTTTAGTTCCCTTTGGTAATCAATCCGATCATTTACAAATTTTTGGTAATCAGATCGGGATGTAAATTGATCGAGAACGATATTTGGTTTAACAAACTGATTTAAATTATCTGCTATATCTATATAAGAGTTATAAGAAGAATATCTGTATTCCTCGGGTTTGTTAACGAGAAAACCGGTTACAGGATTTAAATGAATATATCTGGACAAGTGAATTAATTGAGAATCGTCTTCCACATATACGCTTTTAAAATTTGATTCAAATAATCCGCCTGTGTTTTTTGTTTTTACATTAAAATACCGGGCGAAACTGTCTGTTAGCCTATGCAGGTAATTCGAAATTCCGTTAGTCGAGAGTTGTTTTAATATAAAATGAAAATGATTTGGCA
>JACQHK010000001.1 GCA_016199065.1 Candidatus Microgenomates bacterium
CACTCGCTGGAAGACCGGATAGCAAAAAATGCCTTAAGGCAAGCCGAGAAGCGGGGAGTGATGAGAACTTTAACTGACAAAGTCGTCATTGCCGGTAAGAAGGAAACTGAGATAAATCCTTCGGCCAGAAGCGCAAAATTAAGAGCGGCGTTCAAGTTGTAAAGTATTATGAGAAAACTCGATAACGAAAGACAACAACAAAAACAAGGACGACAAAAATTACTCTTAAGAGCGATCTTTATGGTTGTTTTTATACTTCTTACTTGTCAGATATTTGTTTCAAATTTAATTTCGGCTTCCGGTGATAAGATACAACTTCTTGAACAAAGGCATACCAGTTTAACTTCGCAAAATGAGCAGATTAAAAAAGAAATCGCTTCGGTTAATTCGCTTTCCAACCTCTTACAGGAAGCCGGTAAATTAGGCTTGGTAAAAACCAATTCCGTTATTTATCTCGAAACCCAAGTTAATGTGGCAATGGATGCCCGCTAATTTATTGTGTGGAGAATTCGTTTTACACTCATCTTCTTTACGGTTTTAATTGTCGTAATTATTCTGCGACTTTTTTATTGGCAGGTAATCTTATCCGACAAGCTTTCTTTAAGCGGACATCAACAATATCTTTCTGAAACTGATATTCCCGCTCCGCGTGGAGAAATCAGAACTACTGACAATATTGTTTTGGTAACTAACGAGGCAGCATTCGATCTGTATGTGGCCAAGAACGAAATAAAAATTGACCCTCAATCAATCGCTGACAAACTTGCGGTTCTTTTCGGACAGGAAGATTTTGCTCCCGAAGCTACTTTTTCCGGCATGATCAAACAACCCAGTAATGAAGACGTAAAAACAGAGCTAATTAACAAATTAACCGATAAAAGTTCGGTTTGGACGTTACTTTTCAGAAAAGTTCCGCAGAATATAAAAAACACCATTGAATCATATAAAATCGATGGTCTACATTTTGAAAACGGACAAAAAAGATTCTATCCGGAAAGCTCGATGTCCGCGCAACTTCTTGGTTTCGTGGGCAGAGATATTACAGCTTCAGACAAAGGTTATTTTGGCCTCGAGGGTTTTTACGACCGGGAATTAAAGGGAGTTCCGGGAATGGTTTCCCAGGAAAAAGACGTTTACGGCAGACCAATAGTTATCGGAGAAAAGACCGTTAAGGAAGCCGATAACGGTAGAACATTGGTATTACATTTAGATCGCACGGTGCAATTTATTATTGAAGAAAAATTACGCGAGGGTCTCGAAAAATACGGGGCCAAAGCCGGTTCAGTAGTCGTAATGGATCCTACCACCGGAGGTATTATCGGCATGTCCTCTTTCCCATCCTACGATCCAAGAAACTGGTTTACGTACGACTCTTCCCTTTATAAAAATCCTGCTGTTGCTGATTTTTATGAACCAGGATCCACATTTAAAACCTTAGTAATGTCAGCCGGGATTAACGAAGGAGTAGTTACGCCGGAAACAGAATGTGACAAATGTACTGGTCCGCGGGAAATTAGTGGTTTTACGATTCGAACCTGGAACAATAAGTACTTTCCTAACTCAACGATGACGCAAGTTCTGGAGCATTCGGATAATACCGGAATGGTTTTTGTTCAAGAAAAACTGGGTAAAGAAAAATATCTTACTTATCTGCGAAATTTTGGAATAGGAGAAAAAACCGGTATAGATTTGGAGGACGAGGCGACAATTCCCTTACGGGCAGAAGATGATTGGCGGGCGATAGACTTGGCAACGTCGTCCTTCGGACAAGGAATTGCTGTTACTGCAATCCAACTGGTAAGAGCCGTGGCGACAATCGCTAATGGCGGTTTACTGTTGGAACCTCATGTTGTTGACAAAGTAATCACACCGGAAGGTAAAGAAATTCCCATCGCGCCTAAAATCGTTAAGAGGGTAATAAGCAATAAAACAGCTAAAATTATGACAGAGATGTTGATCAATGCTGTAGAAAAGGGAGAGGCCAAATGGGCTAAACCGCCGGGATTTAGAATTGCCGGAAAAACGGGAACCGCGCAAATCCCCGTAAAAGGGCATTACGACGAAACCAGAACCATTGCCTCTTTCATTGGTTTTGCGCCGGCAGACCGTCCCAAATTCGTCATGTTAGTGAGAATTTCTGAACCCACGACTTCTCCTTATGGCTCAGAAACCGCAGCACCGCTTTTCTTTGCGATTGCCAAAGACCTTTTTGCTTATTACGGAATTGGACCGCAATAGTGATTTTGTTATATAATATTTCCTCATGGTTACTAAGCAGAGTCTGCCGTTTAGAACGACAATACGCCCTTTTTTGAAAACGCAAATTAAAAAATACCTTCCTTTAGAGGCAATCAATTATTTGTATCATTTTCCTGTTGCTTTAATGGGAGTTTTATTCCATTTTTATCCTGCCCGTAATTTAACGGTGATTGGTGTAACAGGAACCTCAGGGAAAACTACCGTAGTTTCGATCATTTACCATCTGCTAAAAAAAGCCGGCCTTGCGGTTTCTATGGTTTCTACCATCCAGGCAATCATTGGTGATAAAGAATACGACACCGGTTTTCATGTGACAAATCCCGATCCCTGGCAATTACAAAAATATTTTCAACAAGCAGTTAAGGCTGGGTCGAAGTATTTTGTTTTAGAAATTACTTCGCATGGCTTGGCTCAATTTCGCAACATCGGTGCCCATATTGATTTAGGAATCGTTACCAATGTTACCCATGAACATTTAGATTATCATAAAACTTTTAAGAACTATTTATTAACAAAGGCCAAAATCTTCTCGGGTGTTAAATACAGCATTATCAACCGTGATGATAAAAATTTCCGTTTGTTAAAAAATTTATCTTCAGGAAGAGTAGTCAGTTTTGGTATTAAAAATGACGCTGATTATACGCCGGCAAAATATCCTTTCGTGACAAATCTCACCGGCGAGTTTAATAAATACAATTGTCTGGCAGCCATTTGCGCGGCAAAGATTCTTGGTTTAAGCGACGAATTAATAAAAAAGTCATTAGTTAATATTCCTGCCTTGCCCGGTCGGATGGAGGAGGTAAAATTGGGCCAGAATTTTCGTATTTTTATTGATTTTGCACACAAGCCCGATGCTCTAGAAAAAGTTCTACAAACATCCTTAAAAAAACCTCATAAAAGGATTATCGTTATGTTCGGAGTGGCCGGTTTAAGGGACAAAGCCAAAAGGCCAATCATGGGTGAGATTGCCACTCGATTAGCCGATATTTCCGTTTTTACCGCTGAAGATCCCCGAACGGAAAATCTGGGAAGTCTTATCAATCAAATAGTGCAGGGTGCACGTCGGACAAACTCTAAGGAAATTAGCGAGCGAGAGCTGGTAAGTATCAATAAAAAATTACCGATACAGCATCTTTTTCTGCGGGTGCCCGATCGTAAAAAGGCCATCAATCTTCTTATTAACAAGATTGCCCAAAAGGGCGACATTATTTTATTTTGCGGTAAGGGTCATGAGAAATCGATGTGTTTCGGTACCACGGAATTTCCCTGGGATGAAAAAAAGGAAATAGTTGATTCGTTAAAAGACAATGCCAAAAAATAAAAAAAGAATTCATTTTGTCGGAATTAAAGGGGTAGGAATGACCGCTTTAGCAATTTACGCTAAGGAGAGGGGTTATTTGGTAAGCGGTTCTGATGTGGCAGAAGAGTTTTTGACTGACAAGATGTTAAACAAATTTAGCATTCCCTTTAAGATCGGTTTTGAGCGAAAAGATTTAAAAACAAAACCGGATTTAGTAATAGTCACTGGCGCACACGGCGGGATGACCAACAGAGAAGCAATGGACTTTTCTCAGGAAGGAATTGAGGTTATTACTCACGGTCAGGCCTTAGGGCGTTTTGTTAACGAAAAAAAAGGTATCTCAGTTTCCGGTGTGGGAGGAAAAACAACCACTTCTGCCATGATTGCCTGCGTGTTGATGCATAACAAAATAGATCCCTCTTATGCTGTAGGTGTGGCTGATATTTTTCCTTTAGGACAACCCGGGCACTACGGAAAAGGAGAATATTTTGTGGCAGAAGCCGATGAATATGCCTCCTGTCCTCATACCGATCCTACGCCTCGATTTTTATATCAAAAACCTCGGATAATAGTTATAACCAATATCGAATACGATCACCCGGATATCTACCCGTCTCTTTTAGACACTTTGGCGGCTTTTGGTTCATTTGTTAATAATATGCACGAGGATGGGTTATTAGTGATCAATGGTGATAACCCGCATAATCGAACTTTGCTAAAAAGCATAAGTAAAAAAACACAAACCTATGGTTTTTCTCCTAACCTTTCGTATCAGATAGAAAAAGTTAAATTTAGGGAAGGAAAAACTACTTTTTCTCTCAGGCAAAAAAACTTGTCCCTAGGAGAATATCAGCTAAATGTGCCTGGCAAGTTTAATATTTTAAACGCGACTGCAGCGATTGTCGTTGGTTTACAAGTCGGCTTAACTACTTCGCAAGTCAAAGAAGGTTTGCAGCAATTTCTGGGTACCAAAAGAAGATTTGAATTAATTGGAGAAAAAGGAAAAGTTAAAGTATATGATGATTACGCACATCATCCTTCGGAAATAAAAATGACCTTAATGGCTGCAAAAGAATGGTTTCCCAAGCACAAAATTTTTTGTCTTTTTCAACCGCATACCTATTCTAGAACCAAAAGTCTCTTGCCTGATTTTGCCCGCAGTTTCGGTTTTGCGGATGAAGTTATGATCTTGCCTATTTTTCCCTCCGCCAGAGAAGAAGTTGACCCGGAAATTAATTCCTCTATTTTGGCGAGCAAAATCAACCTGTTCCACCCGCGAGTTACTTTTGAAGGACGCGAAGAAAAAATTCTGGAAAGAATAAAAAACACTAAAGACGATACAATAGTAATAACCATGGGTGCTGGTGATATTTATGAAATAGGCCCAAAAATTTTGCGAAGTATTTAACTATGTTACCAAAAACGTTACAGTCAAAATTAGAAAAGGAATTAGGAGAGGGAAGAATTAAACGAGATGAAAAATTAGCTCTCCATACCAGCTGGCGCATTGGTGGTTTAACTAGGTTTTGGTTTGAAGCAAAAAACCAGGATGAGTTAGTAAAAGCAGTGATCATGTCCAGAAAACTCAGTCTCCCCCTTTTCGTCTTGGGAGGGGGCACCAATGTTTTAATCGGTGACAAAACTTTTCCCGGTTTAGTTATTAAAAATAATAGCGGGCAGATAAAAATATTAGGAGTAGGCGGAAAAATCGTTAAAGGAGAGAGACAAGACTCGCGAGTTTTAGTAGAAGCTGATTCAGGAGTGGTGTTTAACCGCCTAGTTCGCTTTACCCTGGACGAAGCTTTATCCAATTTTGAATCATTTTTGGGCCAGCCAGGTTCAGTGGGAGGCGCCATATATATTAACGCGCATTTTATGAAAGACAAAAAGTACGTGGGAGACTATGTTTCCAGTGTGAAATTACTTGATTCCAATAATCAGGTCAAAGAAGTGGGATTGGATTATTTGCAATTTGGTTATGATTATTCAAAAATACAGGAGACACAAGACATTGTCTTAAGCGCCACTTTTAATTTCACGCGCTTTGTAAAAGAAAAAGTTTGGGAAAGAGCCAACCAGACGACTTTTTACCGACAAACTACACAACCGTCCGGTTATCCTACTGCCGGATGTACCTTTCGCAATATATCTTACGCGCAAGCCCTTTTTATTCCTACGCCCGAATATACCACGTCGGCCGGATATTTAATTGATCAATGTGGACTTAAGGGTAAGGTAATCGGAGGGGCACAAATTTCTGACCAGCATGCCAATTTTATTCTCAATGTCAAAAACGCTTCGGCACAGGACGTACTGGATCTAATTAATCTCTGCAAACAAAAAGTTAAAGAAAAATTTAATATTGAATTACACGAAGAAGTAGTTTTAAAAGGAGTTTTTTAATGGAAATCTATACGGTGGAAGGTGGTTACAATTTAACAGGAGAAGTCAGAGTTAGTGGTGCAAAGAATGTGGCCCTTAAAGTTTTAATCGCCAGTCTGTTAACAGATGAAGAAGTATTGATTGAAAACATACCGTCAATCTCCGACGTCTTTTCTTTGATAGAAATGCTCAAAGAAATAGGCGTAAGAATTGAAACAGATGAAAAAAAACACCGTTTGGTAGTCAGCGCCAGAGAAATTAAACGAAACAAAATTACTTCTCCTCATTTCTCAAAGTTAAGAGCCTCGTTTCTATTGATGATTCCCTTGTTGTTAAGGTTTAGGGAAGTGGAAATTCCGTTATCCGGTGGCGATAAGATCGGTGTACGTCCCATTGACCGGACGATTGAAGGATTGGAAAAAATGGGAGCAAAAATTACTTACCAAGATCACAGCCATCTCCTACAGGCAAAAAAGTTAACGGGAGCAAAATATACTTTTAAAAAAAATACCCATACCGGAACTGAGGCTTTAGTTATGGCTGCAACTTTAGCTTGGGGTGAAACGGTTTTGAAAAACGCCTCCGAAGAACCGGAGGTCGATGAACTGATTAGACTCTTAAACGACATGGGTGCAAAAATTAAAAGACTTTCCAGCAGAAAAATCGTCATTAATGGGGTTAAAAAATTACATGGTACAAAGTTTACTATAATTTCCGATCGCAACGAAATTGTCACTTTTATCTGCGCGACGATTTTTACGCGAGGCAAAACAGTGATTTCGCCAGTGGAGCATTTGCACCTGACGCATTTTTATGAAAAATTATCCGTCGCCGGTGCAAAAATTGAACAGCGAGAGTCACGGCTTTTTGTTAATGGCGCAAACAGCGATTTAAAAGGAATTGATATTGTTACTTCACCCCATCCTGGATTTATGACAGATTGGCAGGCGCCCTGGGCGGTTTTGATGACTGGCGCGCAAGGAAGTTCCGTGGTGCACGAGGCTGTTTTTGAGAAGCGATTCGGTTATATTTCCGAGTTGAATAAAATGGGTGCGGGAATAGAGTTATTTAACCCGGATGTAAAAAACCCGGAACTTTTTTATAATTTTAATTTAACCGACCGGGGAGATAATTTTCACGCGATTAGGATTTCCGGGCCCAAACAACTATTAGGTAACGAATTGGTGATTCCTGATCTGCGAGCCGGTGCAACGTTGGTTTTAGCCGCCTTGGGTTCTCAAGGAACCAGTAAACTCACGGGAATAGAACACATCGACCGCGGCTACGAAAAATTTGAAAAGAGACTTTCTGCACTGGGAGCTAAAATTAGACGCGTAGAAGTAGCAAGCAAATAGTTAAATAGGTTTTACTATGATACTGCACAGTATCATAGTATTTAAGGGTTAAATTGTTGTTAAATTATATTTTTCTTATTTTTTTCCGGATATTTTCCACCAAATAATTTAAAAAGTATCTTTTCCTGTCAATCACGAAGTCTTGAGCATGAAGATAAGCTACGTCTTGCCCGCCAAACCCTCTCTTGAATACCGAAACATTATAAAAACGATGGGCCGGATTGTTGGTTGAAGTTACTCCCCAAAAATTATATTTCCTAAAACCTCGTTTTTGGGCATCTTTAATTGCTTCCCATTGAATTAAATAGGCACCGGGATGTTTCCTTCCCTCTGAGGTGCCAGTTCCGTAATGATAAACGGCTTCTTGGTTATAAAAAATTATAAAAGCTTGGGCTAACAACGTGTCTTCGTAATATGCTTCATACAAGAGAGCAGTTTTGTTTTTAGCAAATTCAGTAAACTGGTTTACTAAAAAATCATACGTAAAAGGAACAAATTTATGGCGGCGTGCCGTTTCCAGTTGTATTTCGTAAAAAAGTTTTATTTTCTGTGGATTGTCTGATTTTTCAACTCGGATATTTTGTGAAATTGCTTTTTTAATCTCGTACCTGGTTGATTTTCTCATCTTGGACAATAGTTGATCCGGGGACAGAGCAAGATCCAGCACAGAAGTAAGTTCGGCATGCAGATGGATTAACGCGTCTTTAGAACCGTGATCAGAAAAAATATTTTTGTTTGACTGACTTTCTAAAAGCTGCGGACGTATTCTGATAAAAACGCAAGAGTTTTGTCGGGCGATATTTTTAATCTCGCTAAAAAAAGTTTCCACCAATTCTTTTGTTGGCCAATCAATAATTGGTCCTCCGGGAATAACGAGATGTTTACCTCTTTTGGCCGTTTCAATAATTGCTAAGCAGACACCGATCATCTTACCCTCTTCTTCAAAAGCGAGCCGGAAAATTTTTTTTCCCAGTTTTTCGTTAAATTCTCCCCAAGACCATGACTGAAGAAAGGAAGACTCCTCATGACTTAAGAGAAATTCTTCCCAATCGTGTTTGTTGCTCTGTAGATTTACTTTAATAACCATTTTTTTATTTCCCCAGAAATATATAAGGCCTGTTTCCTGTTAGTATTAGAGTGCGTGGGGAGATTTAAAATCTGGTCTGCTATTTTTTCCGCGATGGGACAATCACCTCTTTTATAGTTTGTTTGGTTTAAATATTTTTTGGGAGCAATAGGGCCATCATACCAGATATCTGACAAATAAATTCCCTTAGTTTTAAGATATTGTATTAAACTAGCCCTGTTTTTTACCAGAACAGGAAAACGGACACAAGAAGATAACTCAAGACTATGTTGATCGACCAGAACGGTTAACTCGGGAGGCAGATTCTTTAAATATATCAAGCTGATTTTCTGACGATGTTTAATGTTATCTGAAAGTTTCTCTAATTGTTGCCTGATCAAAGCCGCATTCCAGGGTGGCAGTTTTTTGTAAACGGAAGTAAAAGAGGTCATGGGTTGAGAAAGCAAGTTAAATGTTTTGAGAATATGATGTAAAATTTTTCCAGCGCCAATAAAGTAGGTTTTTCTAATTAGATAAGTTAAAAGCGGATAGAAACGATTTAGAAGATCCTCTCTAAAAGACAAATCAGAAAAACTTTTGGAAAGTGGTAAGGTACCTATGTTTCGTATGATTAATGCGCCCCCTGTTACTCCGTCAATCATTTTGTCCTGGCTGAAAGAAAACGCACTAAAATCACCCACCGTTCCTGCCGGTCTTTGGTTTGGATAAATTGTTCCGGCGCTGTGGGCAAGGTCCTCAATGAGGATAAGATTATTTTTTTTACAGGCTTTTTCAATTTCCGTCAGATTGCAGGGGAAACCAAGTGTATTTTGTAATAAAACAATTTTTAAATCCGGGTTTTTAGCTAGGGTTATTTTTAAGGTACGCGCTGAAAAATTTAAAGAATTTTTTTCCAAATCGACAAAAACCGGGCGACGACCGCTTTTTACCACAGCTTCAAAAACGGCAAAGCACGTAAAACCGGTGATACCAACCGCATAGGTTATAGGATAGCTTGTTAAAGCCATTTCTATCGATTCGCGGCCTTTATTAGTAAGAATTACCTTTCCCGAGTATTTCTTTTCTAACAAAACCTTTAGTTGATTTAAATAAGATTGGTTGTTAGCCGTAAAAAGTGCCTTGAGAACAAAATTAAAATTGTAATTAGAGCCGAGGGAATTAAAGATCATGATTTTTTAAGTAGTTAATAATTACTTCTGCTGTTTTTTTGGGGTGAGTAAAATGTGGGGAGTGTCTGGCGGATTTAATAATTTCCAAGTGAGAATTTGCTATTTTTTTATTCATTAATTTACCATCGGCCAAAGGAGTTATTTGATCCTTTTCTCCCCAAATAATTAATGTTGGAACTTTAATGGCAGAGAGGATTGGCGTTAAGTCCGAAGAGATGAGATTAAGCATGGTTTCTTTTAAAGGACCATTAGCCAGACGATAATCCTGTTCTCCCACCACCCGGTAGAGAAGTTTTTTCATTAATGGCGAAGTGGTAATTTTTTTACCCTTTTTGGCTATCAGATTAAAAATATTTCTTTTTAACAACAAAAAAAATTCCCGATGGTAAATTCCTGCACTGTCAAGAAGAATTAGTTTTTCGATGTTCTCGGGATGTTGATTTGCAAAATAGAGAGCCAGCCTTCCGCCGTTTGAATGACCGAATAAAATCACTTTTTGGTCACCTATTTCCTTTTTTAGCCATTCGGAATAATCATTTACCGTCCAAACCGAATCTAGTTGACCAGTCAGGCCAGGTATTTTTAATAATTTACCGGCGATTTTATTGTGTTTCAGGATGGATACAAATTCATGCCATTTTTCGAAAGAATATGTCCAGCCGTGTAAAATATATATTTTTTTCATAAGTAGAATTTCTTTCTCCGTTCTTCCCAAACTTTTTCCCGCCTACAAAGATAGCGTTTGTCTTCGGGGTCCTTTAACAGTGTCTCAACGATTACTTCTAAGAATCCTGCACCTTTAATTAATATTAGTTCTTTTCCGGAAAGATTTTTCAGAAGGTATTCCAGCCCTTGGCGAGGTCGAGAAAAAGCAACCACATCTTTATTCTTAAGTTGGGGTAGAGTATAGGCAAGATTACGTTTTCCGACCAATATTAATTTTTCAAAGTCAGATTTTTGTAAAATTTCTGCTAATCTCCCATGTTCTTTTTCCTCATTTTCTCCCAAATCAACCATGTCGCCAACGATGAGCCATTTTTTAGGAGCAGAAAGTACATTAAAAGTTTCGATCATTGCCTGGGTGGAAGATAAATTTGAATTATAGGTGCTGTCAACGATGGTTGTTTCCCTTATGCCCTTAAATATCGTATTTCGTCCCGGTTCTAAACGCAAAGCGGAAAAATCTTTCCTCATTGCCTGTCCCAAAAGTGACATAGTTTGGTAAAGCATCTTTAAAGCATAAAAAGAGTCTTTGGGTAAAATATAATCTAGGTGGCAAATCATTTCTGCGGTCACGAAGTCGGTTCCTTTCAGGGAAACTTCGTATTTTCTCAAGTCATTTTTTTTAAAGCCAATTATTTTAGCTGCCGTGCGCGATAATTGCTTTTCAATAGCCTGAGAATCTTCATTAACCAGAACATAGTTTTTAGTGTACTTGAGAAAATAGCCAAATTCATAAGCGATGCTTTCCAAACTCCCGGGAAAAAAATTTCCGCTATGACTTAAGGAGACGTTTTGCCAAAGAGTAATATCCGGATGTAAAAATGACGCTAGAAATTTTCCTTCTCCGGTTCGATCGCAGTCGGCTTCTACAAACAAAAGTTTTTGAGAAGGGATTTTCTTCCAGGCAGAGAATGGTGCTTGGAAAAAAAAGAGTAACCATTCAAAAACAGAGTAGCTTTTCCGCCGCATATTTAATAAATAAAAGGGAATGCCGAATGCGCTGTTGGCACCAAAGGTATAACACGCCTTGTTACCGAGCTGGTGAGAAAACAAGGAAAGTAAAAACGTTTTACCAGTAGAGCCCGTAATAACGATAATTTTTGGCCGCCAGCGCTGCAGTCTAATTCTTGCCCAAAAACGAAAATAGGCCGCTACAGGAAAATATAGTGCGGTTTTGGCCCTTTTGATTATTTGATACATAGAAGGCTCTTGTATTGTAGCAAAATAACCCTTTGATATGCAGCCGAAAGACTAAAAAGCTATAATATTAATATGTCACAAGAGAACGGAATTGTTCATGAACAAGGAGAATCTGGTAGGGTTGCTCTTGTTCTTAAAAGCAGAGAGCATTTAAAAAGGGCTTCCGGAATCTTTGAAACTCACGGTTTTTCTTTGGCTACGATAGAGAATCTTATTGATGGAAATTACGAAACAATGACTGTAGTAAGTGGACCAACAAGGAAAACTTGGCCGGATGTCGATCCCGTCGAAACTTTTGAGGAGAGGATTATTAAAACTTCCGACGGAGTAGAACTAGAGCGTTCTAACTGTCATTTCAACCGCATCGAAACTCGTAATGATCAGATTGACGGTAAGCCATGGCGTTTTCTTAACATTTCAACCAGGATCACTCCCCAGGGAAAACCTACACCGATAGAAATAATTCATGTAACTGGAGGTTATGGAATGATCTATTTTTCTGACAAAATTCAAGGCGATGGAGGTAACTTTCGAGGATCAAAAACAGGAAGAGTAATTGAATTGGAACCCGGAATGACTGTGGTAGTTACCGAAGAAATTGGTAACGCCATTTCCGGTATTGGCAAAGACGGGCTGGATTTTATCTATGTTAGCTCACCTCCCTATGAAGATGTGGAAACTGCTTTGGTAAAACCCGAAGTGGAAATTGTTTAACCGCTGCTCTTGCTACAGGTTGTTTTTTCGCGCTATAATCGAGATACATGCATAAACCTTTTCAAAACCACGGGCATCATATTTCCTTCAAGGCAGCAGTGGAAGGACTTTTTTTTGCTTTTAAGACCGAGATTAATATGAAATTGATCGTTCTTTTTGCCTTGCTGGCAATCTTACTGTCCCTTTCCTTGCCAATATCTTATTCTGAATGGCTGGTAATCTTCTTAACAATTATGATTGTTTTTGTGGCGGAAATGATAAACTCCAGTATCGAAGCTGTCTGCGATTTAATCACCCGGGACTGGAACGAAAACGTCAAAATAGCCAAGGACGTTGCAGCCGGAACAGTTCTGTTGGCCAGTTTTTTTGCCTTGTTAATCGGTCTGGTGATTTTTCTTCCGAAAATTATTAACCTGCTGATTACTTAAACCAATTTATGGGACAACTTTTAGGACTTTTATTATTGTCTTTTTTAATTACCAGTATTTTAATTGTACCTTTTATTGATCTGCTTTATAAATTCAAATTACGCAGAAAAAGACAGGTTACCAGAGACGCTTTTGAGAAACTGACCCCGATTTTTGATAAGTTTCACGGATGGAAGGTCGGTACGCCGGTTGGCGGTGGTTTGTTAGTCATTGTTGTCGTAAGTATTTTAACTTTATGGACCTATGAACTTTTTGGTTTTAGCCCGAAATTTTGGGAAGTTTTTGTGATACTTTTCACCTTTATCTCATTTGGATTGTTAGGGCTGTACGATGATATCAGAAAGACCTTTGGGTATAAACACGACGGGCTTTTCGGTCTGCGTCTTCGCTTTAAATTACTTTTTCAAATAGTTCTTTCTTTAATTATTGGTCTGATTTTTTATTATAAATTGGGTTTTGATTTTATCAATATCCATTGGTTTGGGAAAATTGAAATTGGTATTTTATTTATTCCACTAACGTCTTTTGTGGTGGTATCTTTTGCCAACGCGTTTAATATTACCGATGGGTTAGACGGCTTAGCTTCGGGTCTGTTAGTAATTTGTTTGATTGCTTTTTGGGCTATTTCTTCAACGCTTCTTGATCCGACTCTGGGAATTTTTATTTCTTTATGGATCGGTTCAGTGTTGGCTTTTCTCTATTTCAATGTTTTTCCTGCTCGTATTTGGTTAGGTGACGTGGGAGCACTTTCGTTTGGGGCAACCCTGGCCGTCGTGGGTTTGTTGACGGGTAAAATTGCTGCTGTGGGAGTAATTGGCGGGGTACTGGTGGCCGAAGTCGGAAGTTCTCTGTTGCAATTGCTTTCCAAGAAGTTTACGGGTAAAAAACTTTTCCTGGCCGCGCCGCTCCATCTCTGGTTTCAGAATAAAGGTTGGCCAGAACCAAAAATCGTCATGAGATTTTGGTTAGTGGGAATTTTGTTTGCCATCTTTGGTGTGTGGATTGCCGTTATCAAATAATTCAAACAGTCAATGACTATTAATTCCTTCAAAAACAAAAAAGTTCTTGTCATGGGTTTAGGTCTTCAGGGTGGAGGAGTCGGAAGTGCCCTATATTTTGCCAAAGCCGGAGCACAAGTTACCATTACCGATTTAAAAACCGAAAAACAACTTGAACCATCATTAAAATTGCTGAAAAATTATTCTTTTAAATATGTTTTAGGAAGGCACGACTTGGCGGATTTTTTGAACAGTGATCTAATTGTAAAAAACCCCGATGTGTCCTGGGACAGTGAATATATCAAAAAAGCTCAAAAAAAAAGCATTCCTATAGAGATGGAAGAAAGTCTTTTTGTAAAAATGTCACCCTCTAAAATTATAGGAATAACCGGCACCAGAGGTAAAAGTACAGTAAGTAAGTTAGTCTATGAAGTTCTAAAAAATAACCAGAAGCGCGTCTTTTTAGGCGGTAACATGAAAGGTTCAAGGACCTTAGAACTTCTTTCTCAAACGTCAAGAAAGGATTGGGTAGTGCTGGAATTATCCAGTTGGCAGCTGTCCGCTTTTACCAAAAGTCCCCATATTAGTTTGATCACCAATCTTTATCCAGACCACTTAAATCGTTATGGATCAATGACAAAATATATTAAAGATAAAAAAAACATTTTTCGTTTTCAGAAAGTCTCTGATTATTTACTACTAAACTATGAAAATGAAACGACAAGAAAATTTGCAACGGAAACTAAGAGCAAAGTAATTTTCTTTAAGAAAAACGATTGGCCAAAAGATTGGCCACTAAAAATTTTAGGGACCCATAACATCAGTAATGCCGCAGCGGTTTGGAAGCTGGCTCAATTATTAGGTCTGGATAATGAGATAACCAGAAAAACTATTCAGGATTTTTCCGGTCTAGATTATCGTCTGCAAAAAGTGAGAGAAATTAACGGCAGACAATTTATTAACGATTCGACATCCACGACCCCCATTGCCACGATTGCTGCCATAAAATCTTTTCCCCCCGGGTCAATAATATTGTTATTGGGCGGTAACGATAAAAGCTTGCCGTTACAGGAATTGCTTGAGGAAATTAAAAAAAGAGTGAAGTATGTCGTATTACTTAAAGGTTCTGGAACCGAGAGATTATTAACTTTGCTAAAAAAAGATCCGCAACTGGCCCAAAGATTTTCTCCGGTTTTCTCAGATTATCGCAAAGCAGTTAAACTGGCTTCTAGTAAGGCAAAAAGGGGTGAAACTGTGTTGCTTTCTCCTGGTTTTACCTCTTTTGCCATGTTTAATAATGAATTTGAAAGAGCTGAAAAATTTAATTTGTATGCCCAAGAACTTAAGACTAAAATTTAAATTACGCAGTACTAAAACAGATTGGTATCTAATCACCACGGTAATTTCCTTGGTGTTATTTGGTGTGTTGATGGTTTTTAATGCTTCTTCAATTTCTGCTTTAACGGACTTCGGGAATAAATTTTACTATCTACGAGAACAATCAAAATGGGTGATTATCGGTGTGCTGGGACTTCTTTACGCGTCCTTTTTTGATTACAAAAAATATTTTTACTTGGCACTGCCATTATTGCTGGTTTGTCTCTTACTCTTAATATTGGTATTTGTTCCCGGGTTGGGGGTTAACGCTTTAGGCGCACATCGTTGGATAAATTTTCATTTATTTATTTTACAGCCTTCTGAATTTACCAAACTGTCCTTAATAATTTATTTGTCGGCCTGGTTTTCCCAAAAAGAAAAGAAAAGATTTTTTGCCTTTCTCTTATTGCTGGCCATGATTGTAGGTTTAATAATCTTACAGCCAGATATGGGAACAGGTGTGGTTTTGGTTAGTATCAGTCTGATTTTATATTTTGTCTCTGGTGCGCCCCTGATGCATTTTGGCGTCTTTTTGCCTTTGGGGTTTATGGCGGGTGTCTTTTTGGCAATTACCTCTCCCTATCGTTTAAACAGAGTTTTAACTTTTTTTAATTCTTCCCGCGATCCTTTGGGTGCTTCGTATCACGTGCGTCAAATCTTAATCGCCTTAGGATCAGGAGGTTTATTGGGCTTAGGTTTCGGTAAATCACGCCAAAAGTTTGCTTATCTTCCCGAAGCCACCACCGATTCCATCTTTGCCATCATTGCCGAAGAGCTTGGTTTTATCGGTTCTACAATCTTAATTTTAGTTTTTTTGTTTTTGATCTATCGTATCTTTAGTATCGCCAAACGAGCTCCTGATAATTTCGGAAGACTTCTGGCGGTAGGAATTGGTTCATGGTTTGCCATGCAAATTATTATTAATCTGGGTGCCATGGTGGCTTTAATTCCCTTAACGGGAATTCCCTTACCGTTTATTTCCTATGGTGGGTCATCTTTGGTGGTGGCTCTCTTTGCCGTTGGCATATTAATTAACATCAAAAGACAAGGAAAAACATGAGAATTGCAATTTGTGGCGGACATTTGACTCCTGCCCTGGCGGTCTTAGAAAGTTTAAGAGAAAAAGATCCCCGCAGCCAAATTATATTTTTTGGCGTAAAGCACACGCTGGAAAACGAAAAAACCTTGTCGTTGGAGTTTCAGACCATTTCTCAAATTACGGGTGTGGAATTTGTTCCACTGACTTCCGGAAAATGGCAGAGGTATTTTACTTTTAAAAATTTATTAACCCCTTTGTTAGTACTGAAAGGATTTTGGCAAAGCTTGAAAACGCTTCACAATTTTAAACCACAGGTGATCATGGCTTTTGGGAGCTATCTTTCGGTTCCCGTCGTCATTGCCGGTTGGGTTTTGAGAATTCCGATAGTGATTCATGAACAAGGTATTGAAGCAGGGATTGCCAATAGAATTAGCTCGCTGTTTGCCAGGAGAATTTGCCTGTCTTTTGCCCAAAGCAGAACATATTTTCCAATTAAAAAGGCGGTTTTAACGGGAAACCCTCTGCGGAAGAATATAACCAGTCCTACAACCTACCCGGAACTGGAGACTTTTTTAAAGCAAAACGACCGGTTTCCGATAATTTTAATCACCGGAGGAAATCAGGGTGCGCATTTTATTAATCTTAAAATATTAGAAATTCTGCCATTGCTTCTTGAAAAATATATAGTGATTCATCAATGCGGAGCATCCCAAAATTATCAGGATTACGAATTGCTAAATGAGGCTGTAAAAAAACAGTCTCTAACGCGGCAAAGAAGATACCTGTTAATCAAAAATTTCTCTCCGGACTTAATGGGTGCGGTTTACCAAAAAGTAGATTTGGTGATTTCCCGAGGAGGGATAAATTCAATATCAGAACTGATATTTTTTCAAAAAAAAGCAATCATTATACCCTTACCATTTTCGGCCAAAAACGAACAATACAACAACGCCTTACTCCTTAAAAAAACTAACCAGGTAGAAATTTTGGAGCAGAAAAATTTAGTTTCTGATAAAGTTATGTTAGAAGCGATTGAGTCTTTAATTAAATCGCCGACAATATCTAAAGGAATGAAAAACGATGTTGATTTTAGATTGGCTGCGGAAAAAATTATCGAAGAAATTTATTCCCAAGCAGGAAATTATAAAGCACAAAACTCGGATAAAACTGACCTGGAATAAGCCACATCTTCCAGAAAGAAAAAAAAGAGTGAACAAAAAGAAAGCGCAGCTTCTTTTACTCGTTTTGCTCTTGATACTCATCATTTTTGGAGTCTTTATTATTTATAAAAACAAACCGCAGGTGTTTATTAGCATCCCTCAGCCAGGGAAATTAGTCGGGCCGTCAGCTAACAGAGATCTTTATGTGGATTTAGTCAATTTGCTAGCCCAAAATCAGCTTTCTGTTAGCTACTTAAACTTTATTGATAATGAAACGATTGAAGCTTCATTAAGCTCCGGAATAAAAGTTATCTTTACTACAAAAAAGGACATAAAAGAGGAGGTTGCCTCTTTACAATTAATCTTGGCACGTTTTAGAATAGAAGGTAGGAAAGTCAATAAAATTGATCTCCGTTTTAAAAACGCGTTTATTGAGTAATTTTAAACAGCAAAAATTATTCTTTAAAACGTAAAATTTAATATGGCCAAAGATAAAATTGTTGTCGGTATCGACGTTGGTACCTCCAAAGTTACCACAGCCATCGCCTCCGTAGAAGAAAACATGGTTAACGTTATCGGAGTATCTACGATTCCTTCCAAAGGTTTACGCAAGGGCCAGGTGGTAAATATCGAGGAAGCCGTAGCAAACGTTTCCCAAAGTCTTGAGTCAGCAGAACGAATGGCTGGTTTGAGCGTTTCTTCGGCCTTTGTTTCTATTGGAGGAACTCACATCAGCTGTCAAAACAGCAAGGGTGTCGTGGCAGTAGCCGAACCGGATAAAGAAATAACTCAAGATGATGTGCGTCGTGTTGTAGAAGCCTCCAGGGCCATCAGCCTTCCTTCTGTCAGAGAAATTTTGCACGCCATTCCGCGTCATTTTATTGTTGATAGCCAGGAGGGAATTGCTGACCCCACGGGCATGAGCGGAGTGCGTTTAGAAGTAGACACACATATTATTACCAGTTCTTCTACAGCATCGAGAAATTTGGCAAAGTGCATTGAAGAATTGGGAGTCTCTGTTTCGGGGCTAGTTTTTTCCGGACTTGCTTCATCTTATGCTGTTTTAACCGACACGGAAAAAGAGTTAGGCGTGGTGATGGTTGATATCGGAGGAGGAACGACCGACATAAGTATCTTTGTAGACGGAGCTTTATCGTATTCTTGCGTAATTCCGGTAGGAGCAAGAAATATTACCAACGATCTGGCCATCGGTTTGCGCATTTCCTTAGAAAGCGCCGAAAAAATAAAAATCGCCTTAAGCAAAAAACACAAAACTCCTGCCTTACCCGAGGAGTTTTTAGGAACCAAAGGAAAAAAAGAAGAAACCAATAAAGATGAGTTGGATTTTTCCGAACTTGATCTGCCCGAAGGATTAAAAAAAGTTTCCAAAAGGACATTAATAGACGGTATTATTAGGCCGCGTTTAACGGAGATTTTTACATTGGTAGGCATAGAGCTGCAAAATAGCGGTTTTGGCGGTCAGACACCTGCAGGAGTGGTAATAACGGGCGGCGGAGCGGAAACCATCGGAGTACCAGAGGCTTGCAGGCAGCGTCTTTCTTTACCAGTTAGATTGGGATATCCTACCGGAGTAACAGGATTAATTGATGAGCTGCAAAGTTTACCCAGTTCTACCGCCGTGGGACTTTTATTATATGGTGCCCAAGGCGAAGAAGGTGGTACCAAAGGTTGGTCTGTACCAAAATTTTCCTCATTCGGTTCAAAAATTCCCGTAAAGGGGATTGCAAAGAAGCTTATAGATTTGATAAAATCCTTCCTGCCTTAATAACTAAACGCAAAAACTTATAAAACCTTCTTGTTCTGCCCAAAGAAAGGAAAATATTTATGCTCATTAAGCCTGATTTGGCTAAATTCGCCAAAATAAAAGTGATCGGTGTCGGTGGCGGTGGTTGCAACGCAATTAACTCCATGATTTCTACCCAACAAATTCAAGGAGTAGATTTTATTGGTGTTAACTGTGACGCCCAGGCGCTTTTAACCTGTCTTGCTCCCATCAAAGTTCAAATCGGGGATAAATTAACCAAAGGCTTAGGTGCCGGAGCAGATCCTGAGGTGGGAAGAATGGCGGCTGAGGAAAGTAGGGAGAAGATTAAAGAGGCCTTATTGGAGGCAGATATGGTTTTTATCACAGCAGGAATGGGTGGGGGAACAGGAACAGGAGCCTCTGCGATTATTGCCGAAATTGCTAAAGAAGTAGGTGCACTAACTATGTCGGTAGTTACCAAACCCTTTATTTTTGAAGGAACAAGAAGGATGATTGTGGCAGAGGGCGGAATTGCCAGTTTGAAAGATAAGGTTGACGCGTTAATCGTGATTCCTAACCAAAGATTGCTGGATGTGGTGGATAAAAAAATGACCCTCATTGAGGCGTTTAAAGTGGCTGATTCGGTTCTGGGTCATGGTGTGCAGGGAATTTCTGATTTAATCACCTTGCCTGGGCTTATTAACGTCGACTTTGCCGACGTGAAAGCCATTATGCAGGATGCCGGATCAGCCTTAATGGGAATTGGTATGGGAGCCGGAGAAAATCGGGCAACAACTGCAGCAAGAACAGCAATTTCCTCACCCTTGCTCGAAATTTCCATTGATGGCGCTAAAGGTGTGTTGTTTAATATCACCGGCGGAACGGATTTGACCATGAATGAGGTTGACGAAGCCGCCAAAATTATTTCCCAGGCAGCAGATCCTGATGCCAACATTATTTTTGGTGCCGTGATTGATGATTCCATGGTGGATCAGGTAAAAATCACCGTTATAGCTACAGGTTTTGACGAAAGTAAAAGAAGACTTAAGGAAATGGTTACCCAACAGCCTGTTACCAGAGGACAAGGATATAATTATCGCCAGCCCGAAGAAAAACCAATGCAAACTACTACCCAAACAGGCGAACAGCCCGAAGAAGAAAAAGATATTTGGGATATCCCCGCGTTCTTGAGGCAAAACAAAAGCTAATACTACAAAAAGAAAAAACGGTATTGTCCGATCGGCTTGAATTTTACTCAGTAAATAGTGCAAGATTAGATTATGGGAGAAGGACAAGCTCACGAACAGGAAGTTACTTTTACACCACCGGTTGATATTCGAGATAAACTCGGTAGCCGTTACGCCGATTTAATCGGTGCTCATCAGGTACACACCAGAGATAATCAACCAAGAATCGTCATGACCATTGGATGTACCAATGTAAATACACCCACTCATGCAGGAGAAGTTTCCCGTCAATTTGAAACCCATATTTCGCCTTCAATTGATGATTTAGGACAGGAAACAATCGAAGGATATACTTTATTGCAATTACCAAATTTTGGTGAAAATTCCCGGACTTTTGCTAGCATGCTTCATGAAACAATTGTCCCCTTTTTTCAGGCAGCAAATATTACTCCTGAAGTATTGTCGCAAATGCAGGAACTTTTTGATTCCGTTTCTTCCGAGACATCGTATGGTGAGATAATAAGCCAGGTCGGTCAGCTTATTTTTGGTGAATTAATTTTGCAGCCCAAAGGAGTCTCAAAACAGGATTTAGTAAAATTTGTAACCTAAATTTATCGGTACCACCTGACAGGTGGTGTAGGTTCACACCCCTAGTTTAAGATTCGCGCTTATGTTATTAGTAATTCTCAAGCACTGGAGTGCGGGAGTTAAACTCACTACTAAATTTACCAAAACTGCATGGTTTCATTAATTCACTTTTAAGATGTGGCCGAATGGTTTGTTATAATTGAATAAATATGAAACTACTTTCCTGGCTGGTGGGTGTTTTCCTCTTTTTTGTCATTTATGTCCCTGGTCCATATTTTTTTATCTCTCTTAATCGGAATTTAAACTTTCCCGTTTTTAAGATTCCCTTTGGTCTATATTTGGGTATGTTAATGATCATTTCGGGATTGGCATTCATTGTCTATTTGATATTTGTTTTTAAGGTAGTAGGAAAAGGATCACCGGTAATAACTGAAGGGGCAAAAAAACTAATCATTAAAGGGCCATATCAATACGTCAGAAATCCCATGTATTTAACCCATCTTTGGATTTGGCTGGCTATGTTTGTAATTTTTGGCGATGTGTTGTTGATTCTGTATCTTTTACTAGGTTGGCTAACTCTTCATGTTTTTGTTACCAAATGGGAAGAACCTCAACTGAAAGAAAAATTCGGCAGAGAATACGATGAATATGTAAAAAAGATACCCCGCTGGATTTCCAAATTGTGAGATTACCTCACTCTGTGTTATAAAATCCTTTGACAAGTAACAAAAATATTATTCATGGCTCACGAACAAGAATTGACAATTTTACTCGGAAAACATACAGATCTGAGAATGCAGCGATATGCACATCGTGTTGCTGACGTATACTCGGGCAAAATAATAGAAAACGACGACGAAATTAAAGCCGGCGGTCCTTTACTTTCCTTCGGCGGAGATCATACAGCCCAAAGGGCGGTCAGAGCAATAATAAAAGGAGGAATTAATCGTCCCATTGGGGTGATTGAAGCCGGTACTAATAACGTGCTGCACCGTAGCTGGAACGATGAAAAAGGAGGAATGGAATTGGCAGATTTTATCACCCGGGCAAGAGAGGGTGATGATTTTTTCAGGTTCCAATTCTCGCCGGGTTTAATCGGTAGAAGACTTTTTAATGTGGATGCAGGTGTAGGAGGTTTTGAAATTAAGGCCGGGCATGTCAGTAAAATGTTTCGAGATCTTCCCAGGAGCATTCGTCCTAAACTATCCAGCTTTGTGGCGGCAGTCGCCACAGTATTGGATTTAAAAGTTAGACATCCTTTGGAAATTTTCTCCAACGCTCCTTTTATTGGCAAACGGAGAGTTTTTCCTGAGCAAAAATTGGGAAGCTCAACGATAACCCATGCCTTTATTGATGACGATGACCCTTTCCGAAGCAAAGTTAAATTAGCAGCAACTTTATATTGCTGGCAAAGAGAAATCCAACCGCCGCCCGGAGTTTTAACTACCAGACAAATAGCCCAACATGAATTAAAAGGTCCATTTACTCACGTTTGGACTGATGGTGACACACATATAAATAGTATCGAAGGAAGTATCTTGGTAAAGAGAGCAGATGAACAAGTAACAGTCGTTCCTATACTAAATCATCAATAGCGAGAAAATTTTTGACGATTTTGAATATAATCAAATAAGATATTCAAATTATTATGCTTATAAAAATTAAAGAACTAAAAGAACTTGTTAAAAGAGTTTTACTTACAGAATATTCTGAAGAAGAAGCACTATTGATAGAAGATGTGTTGATGTATGGTGAACTTTCTGGTAGATCATCACATGGTCTCTTGCGGTTAATAAGGGGTAACTACGGAGTTTTTGTCGATAAAACAAGATTTACTCCACATTTTGACAGAAAGACCAAGGTCTCGACATTAATCAGGGGAAATAATAATCCTGGTATGCTTATTGGTCCTTTGGCGATGCAGGAAGGCATTAAGTTGGCAAAGAGAAATAGCATAGGCATTGTAGGAACGATGGGAAGTTTTAATTCGATCGGCCCGCTTTCCTATTATTGCGAAAAAATCGGCAAAGAAAATCTTATCGGAATCATTATGGCAAGTGCTGCTCCACAAATTGCTCCTTTTAATTTAAAACAGCCATTTTTCGGCACAAATCCAATTGCCTTCGTGATTCCTGCTGATCCCTTACCCGTTATTTTCGATATGTCCACATCCTCGATGACTTTTGGAGATATAGTAAAGTACAAAATAGAAGTAAGACGTCTCAAACCTCATGCAGCTTTAGATAAAAACGGTGAAGAAACGACAGATCCCGAGGAGGCTCTTAAAGGAGCTACTCTGGCCTTTGACGCATTTTACAAAGGTTCAGGTTTAGCAATGATGGTGGAAATTTTGGCCGCTGTATGGTCAGGTGGTGGTTTTGCTTCGTTGCATGAGGAAAAAGGCTGGGGAAATCTGTTTATGATGATGTCACCAGAATTATTAAGTGATGTTAAGACTTTGAAATCTAGAACTCATGAATTAATTACCCATCTTAAAAACTCTTCTACAAGAGACGGAAAACCGGTCAGAATACCAGGTGAAAGAAGTTTGCAGACCAAAGAGGAGAATTTAAGACGGGGAGAAATCGAAGTTAATGAAGAGATAGTTATAGAACTTCGCGACTCTCTTAAGCAAAAAAATAAATAACAGTAATTCCCATACTCCAGTGTGCGGGAGTAGCCGCATCTTATAGGTATGGGAGGTTTTTCTTGACAAAATTTTTCCTCTCTGTCATTCTTAATTTATGAGTAATAATCTGCCAACTGAAAACGACCAAAAAGATTCAGAAACACCGCGGACGGAGAGTTCTTTACCACCCTTGGGTAATACACCAGACTTACCAACAGCCCAGGTTGTGAATCCCTTGCCTCCCTTATCTAATGTCCAAGATTTATCTCAACCGCAGACAACTACTGCCAAAGAAGTCTTACCACCATTGCCTGACCCTTCGACCGTTGGTACGGCTAAGCCAAATCTTCCTCCTCTTCCTATTAAAGAAGAGACTCAGCCTATTCATCTGTCTGTGCCTACAACTGATTTACCTGCCCGTAAAGACGGAAGTATCGTCATGACTCTGTTAATCTTGTTTATGCTTTTGATTTCGGGGGTAGGAATCTATCTTTATGTAGCGTATACAAATCTGGCAAATCAGAATGTGCCGTCAGAAACTAATCCTGTCTCGTATTCTCAACAATAAATCTTCATTTCTCTGTTTCTCTGTTATAATACCTTCATGAAAAATGATCAGAAAAAGGATAAATATAGTGCTGTTTGGGTTTCTTACTCATCTATTAGTGACTACCTAAAATGTCCCCGTGCCTATTATTTAAAAAACATTTGGCGTAATCCGCAAACAGGACACAAGGTACAGATTATTAATCCTCAACTGGCCTTAGGACAGGCAGTTCACGAAGTCGTGGAGTCTCTGTCTTTGTTACCGGTAGATAAGCGACTTACCGATTCATTATTTGAAAAATTTGAGAGGGCTTGGAAAAAAATAAGCGGAAACGCAGGTGGTTTTTCGAATCAGGCAACCGAAGAAGCTTTTAAAAATCGTGGCCTTTCCATGTTAAAAAGAATTGTCGCCAATCCGGGCCCGATCGCCAAACTCGCGGTAAAGATCAAAGAAGAAATCCCTCATTTTTGGCTTTCGGAAGAAGACGGAATAATCTTATGCGGAAAAATCGACTGGCTTGAGTATTTAGCCGAAAGCGACTCGGTGCATGTGATTGATTTCAAGACCAGTAAATCTACTGAAAATCCCAATTCTCTTCAATTGCCGATTTATCAATTATTAGTAACTTATTGCCAAAAGAGAAAATTGGCCAAGGCCAGCTATTGGTATTTGGAATTTAGCGATATTTGTGAGGAAAAAACTTTATCCGATATTAACCTTTCCCAAGAACAGGTTTTAAAGATTGCCAAACAGATTAAAGTTGCAAGACAGCTACAGCGATTCGTTTGCAAAAGTCAAAACGGCTGTTCAGCATGTCTTCCTCTGGAAAAAGTTTTTCGGGGAGAAGCCAAGTTGGTGGGAGTCAATGATTTTAAACAGGATACCTTCGTCATTCCTGATCATCAGTTCAGAGAGGGCGAAGAAAGCGAGATCCTGTAAACGTAAACTTTAAAATGCAAAAGTCTAAACTTCATTTAATTTCATTGTTTTTTTCTCTTATCTTTTTGTTTCTTCTGGCAATTCTTCAACCGGTTTTAGCTCAGGAAACAGCACTTAAATATGATAAAGAAGAGAGAATTGAAGCAGTTGTTGTAAAAATTTCTCAAGAAAAAGAAATTACAGTGATGGGAAAGGAAAACCTTTCTCAAACTCTGGAGCTAGAATTTTTACCGCCTGCACTCAGAAAAAGAGTCACTTTAACCACCGGAAATATTCCAACAGCTTATCAGCCGGTCTATAAAGTAAATGACACGGTTGTTTTAAACTCTCTTGTGACGGGAAACGGAGAAAAAACTTACATCATCACAGATTACGTACGACGTGATGCTCTGTATTGGCTATTTCTTATTTTTGTCATTTTAACGATTTTTGTTGCCCGAAGAAGAGGAATTTTTTCTCTTTTGGGAATGTTCATTTCCTTTTTCTTGATCGTAAAATTTTTGTTACCCCAAATTATGTCCGGTAACGACCCGATATTAATTGCCGTTTTGACCGCGCTCGCGATCATTCCTCTCACTTTTTATTTGTCACACGGTATTAACTTAAAAACCAGTATTGCTGTCTTGGGAACCGTGACAGCCTTAATTATTTCCGGTCTGTTGGCAAATTATTTTATCGTATCAGCTAAATTGTCAGGATTTTCTTCGGAGGAGGCGGTCTTTTTACAAGTACAGAACCCTAATTTCGCCAATATTAGGGGTCTAATACTAGCAGGAATTATTATCGGTTTGGTGGGAATTTTGGATGACATTACTATTTCTCAAGCGGCTATAGTTCGGCAGTTAAAAACCAATTCTCCCAAATTAGGTTTTTGGGAACTGTATCAAGGAGCAATGGAGGTAGGAAAAGACCACATTGCTTCTTTGGTCAATACTTTAATTTTAGTTTATACCGGCGCCGCTCTCCCCCTTCTATTATTGTTTGTTAATAATCCCGCACCATTTGCCGACGTAATAAACTTAGAGTTGGTAGCAGAAGAAATCTTAAGAGCGTTGGTAGCTAGTATTGGTTTAATTTTGGCCGTACCCATAACGTCTCTTTTAGCGGCAGTTGTTTTTGGGAATAAAAAATATTATGATTTACGCATAAATATTAAATAGGAGGTTGAGGATTTTATAGTCAGGGCAAAGCGTGTGGCCCGCCGATGCGGCGGGAGACGAGGAAGAAGGTTCCCCCCGCTCAACGGGAGGAAAATCGGACTTTCAGGATTTCTGAAAAGTATCTGCGGAAACCTTCAGGTTGCAACTGTCAACCTTAAAGATTTAGAAAAAGTTTCGGGTAACCGAAACCACAGAGATAAATCTAAACAGTTAATCCTCTCAAACTTCCAACCTCTTTCTTATGTGTGGAATTTTTGCCTATATAGGTAAAAACAACAGGGCAGGTGACATTGCCTTTAATGGACTTAGGCGTTTGGAATACCGTGGTTATGACAGTTGGGGTATTGCCGTGTTAACAAAAAAGGGCTTGGTAATTAAGAAAAAAAGGGGGAAAATAAGCGAGGCGGCACCGGTTTTACCTGCAAGCAATACGTCAGTAGCTCATACTAGGTGGGCAACTCACGGCAAAGTGTCTGATAAGAACGCTCATCCTCTTTTTTCTTCCCAAAAAGATTTTTGTCTGGTACATAACGGAATTGTAGAAAATTTTGCTGAACTTAAAAAAAATTTAGTAAAGACTTATAAGTTTTCTACACAAACAGATACTGAGGTAATTGTCAAATTAATCGAAGAAGAGCAAAAAAAGAAACAACCATCGTCAGAGGCAATACGGAAGGCTTTTATTAAACTACAAGGCCGCAATACTATTATAGTTTTATGCAATAACGGTGATTTGTTTGCAGTCAGAAACGGCTCTCCCTTGGTAATCGGTTTTAATCTTAAAACAAAAGAGTTGTTCTTTTCCTCAGACGCCTTATCGTTTGCCCAATTGGCTACTCAAATGCATGTTGTTAGAAACGGTCAAATGGCAAGCTATTTTCAACAAAGCGGTACCCTAGAATTTTATGATTTGGTAACGAAAGCTAAAATACCGCTTGCTTGGGAGAAGATGGATTTTGTCTCTGCTGAGGTGAGTCACCAAGGTTTTGGTCACTACATGATTAAAGAAATTAACGAATCGCCCTGGGTAATTAGACAATTGCTAAAAACCAAGAGATCTGACTTCTATAAACTGACAAGACAAATTAGATTGGCAAAAAATGTCTACACTATTGGGGCAGGGACAGCAGGAGTCGCTGCTGCCCAAATTGGTTTCTATTTACGAAAGTACGCACACCGGAATACAATTTCTCTAGTGGCAGCCGACGCTGACGAATATTTACCATTAATGACCAAGCGAGATTTAGTAATTTGTCCTTCCCAAAGCGGTGAAACGGCAGACCTTTTGGAATTTCTTGAAAAAGCCAAAAAAACCGGAATCAAAATTGTCTCCCTGGTTAACATGCCGGGTTCAACTTTGACGCGAATTTCTAACTTCCGATTTATGAATCAGGCCGGACCGGAAATTGCGGTAATGTCTACTAAAGTCTTTACCTCACAAATTGCCTGGGGTTACTTACTTGCCAAAACTGTTCAAAAACAATTTTTCCAGGGAAAGAAGAATCTTCGTAAAACAGCTGACCTTCTGGAAAAAATGCTGCAGGATAAACGATGGTTGAGAAAAATAAAACGTATAGCAGATTTGCTCTCTCTAAAAAAGAGTATTTTTTTATTGGGAAAATCGGAAAATTTGCAGATTGTCAAAGAAGGAATGATCAAAATGATTGAGGGTTCATACATTCATGCCCAAGCGATTCCGGCCGGTGATCTTAAACACTACGCAATTACTCTCATGGAAAAAAATACACCGGTAGTTTGTGTTATCCCTGCTAATTATTTACAAAGTGACGTTTTGAATTCGGTAAATGAAATAAAGACTCGTGGCGCGCTTGTTATAGCCATAACTCCCGTAAAGCACGAAGCTTTTGACGAGTATATAAAATTACCGGTGGTTGAGGAGACAACCGCAATTTTAAATGTCCTTCCCTTACAGCTTTTGGCTTATTATTTAGCGTTAAGTTTAGGACACAATGTTGATAAACCAAGAAACATTGCCAAAAGCGTTACTGTTAAATAAAGCTCGCGGCACAACCTATACCACTCTGCTTTGATTTTGCAAAAAAGTAGTATATACCCCCGAAGCTTTCAAATTATAATTCAGATTGACTTTACGGTTAAATTAATACTTCAAAACCAAAGCTCCGTTAGGTATAAACCCTTGCAATTTGAAAGCAAAGGGGTATAAAATGATAACTAAGGTTAGTCTTGAATCGCAAGATAGCCGGTTAATATTTAACCGGAAACCGTAGGAAGAAAGTCCCGCTTAGCGGGATAAATAGAATCTACCGGGTATGCCCGAGATAGCTGGAAATAAGTTAAAGAAAAAGGTGGTACCGTGAAACACTCACCCTTTATTAAAGGTCAGGAGTGTTTTTTGATGGATTAAAATCTAAGTCTTATGAAGCTAATTAGGCTTATAAGACTTATGAGAATAAGATATGTTTAAACCCGTTGATCCTAAAGTAAATTTTCCCGCCTTGGAAGAGAAAATCTTGGCCAGGTGGGAAAGCGAAAAAATTTTTGCCAAAAGCGTTGAGAAAAACAAAGGTAAAAAAAACTTTGTTTTTTACGAAGGTCCGCCTACTGCCAACGGAAAACCCGGATCTCACCACGTTGAAGCACGCGTATTTAAGGATTTCATCCCGCGTTACAAAACAATGAAAGGGTTCTATTGCGAAAGAAAAGGCGGATGGGATTGTCATGGTCTTCCGGTGGAACTTGAAGTAGAGAAAAAACTTGCCATTACAGGAAAATCGCAAATTGAGGAATTCGGAGTCGAAAAATTTTGTAAACTTTGCCGCGAAAGCGTCTTTGAATACGTTAATGAATGGGAAAAACTAACGAAAAGAATAGGATTCTGGATTGGCATGAAAAACAGTTACGAAACAATGGAGAACACTTACATTGAAAGCGGGTGGTGGATTTTAAAACAGGTTTGGAATAAGGGATGGTTATACGAAGATTACAAAGTCGTTCCGTATTGTGCACGCTGCGGTACTTCTCTCTCTTCGCATGAGTTGGCTCTTGGGTATAAAGATAACACTCAAGATCCCTCTTTGTTTGTAAAGTTTAAAGTTAAAAACCAAGTTGACACTTTCTTTTTGGCCTGGACCACTACACCCTGGACTCTTCCGGGAAACGTCGCGTTAGCCGTTGATCCTACGGCAGTTTACATCAAAGTAAAAACCGATCAGGGAAACTTGATTTTAGCCGAAAAACGATTAGTAGAAATAGCAAACGCCCAAGTCATCACAAAATTTAAGGGAAAGGATCTGCTTGGTTGGGAATATGAATCACTATTTAATTGGGTGAAGTATGATAAAAAGGCGCATTTTATAGTAGAAGGAAACTTCGTTTCTTTAGAGGAAGGGACAGGAATTGTGCATACGGCTGTGATGTATGGTGAGGATGACTTTGAATTGGGAAAAAAATTTAATTTGCCTAAAAAACATGTAGTAAACGAAAAAGGGCAGTTTACAGAAGAAATTAAACCTTGGGCAGGATTGTTCGTTAAAAAAGCCGATCCTTTAATCATTAAGGATTTGGAAGAAAAACGATTACTATACAAGCACGGAACTATTTTGCATACTTATCCCTTTTGTTGGCGATGCGGTACACCGCTACTATATTACGCGCTGACTTCCTGGTATCTAAAAACTACCGCGGTAAAGAAAAGATTACTTGCTAACAATAATTCTGTAAATTGGATACCACGACATATCAAAAACGGACGAATGGGAGAATGGTTAAAAAATAACCGCGATTGGGCATTGTCCCGAAGTCGTTACTGGGGTACACCATTACCGATATGGAGGTGTCAAGAATGCCAGGAAACTATTTGTATCGAAAGTCTGTCAGAACTGGAAAAATTAAGCGGGAAGAATCTACAAAAGCTAGATTTGCACCGCCCTTACATTGACGAAGTCAGCTGGCCGTGCAAATGCGGCAAAGGACAGATGAAAAGACTAGCTTTCGTTTTAGATTGTTGGTTTGATTCGGGCGCAATGCCTTTTGCCCAATGGCATTATCCTTTTGAAAACAAAGAAGTATGGAGGAAAAATTTTCCTGCTGATTATATTTGTGAGGCGATTGATCAGACAAGGGGATGGTTTTATACTTTACAGGCGGTGTCTTCACTTTTAGAGAAAGAAAGTCCTTATAAGAACGTGATCTGTTTGGGTCATGCTCTGGACGAAAAGGGAAATAAAATGAGTAAGTCCAAGGGCAATGTGGTTGATCCGTGGTCCGTAATCAACGAAGCCGGGGTAGATGCAATGAGATGGTATTTTTACTCTGTTATTTCCCCGGGAGAGAGTTTCCGTTTTTCGGTATCCTTAGTCAAAGATGTCAACCGCCGTTTTTTATTGATTCTCTGGAATATCTATAACTTTTTGGTAACATATGCTAATTTTGACGATTGGCAAGGGAGGAAATCTATAGTTCCTCAATCCGGTAATATTCTCGACCGGTGGCTTTTAACAAGATTTAAGGACCTGGTCTATCGGGTTACTAAGTTGCTTGATGCTTATGATATTTATACCAGCACCGGGTTGATCGAGACTTTCGTTGGCGATTTTTCCAACTGGTATATTAGAAGAAGCAGAGACAGAATTGGCCCAAGTGCTGTTAATCAAAAAGATAAAGAACAATTTTATCAAACTTGTTATTACGTTTTGTCTGAACTGACGAAACTTTTAGCTCCCTTCACGCCCTTTATTGCCGATGAGATTTATCAGAATTTAACTTTTAAACAAAGCGTTCATTTAGAGTCCTGGCCGCAGATGCCTCGACGGCTTCAGTCAACGGAGAAAAAAATTCTGGCCGCCATGGTTCTGGTGAGAAAGATAGTCGAGTTAGGGCACGCCCAAAGAAAAACTTTATCAATAAAATTGCGACAGCCCCTGGCTAGTGTGGAAATTAAAACGAGCGAAAAGCTCGGAAGAGAATATGAAGAATTATTGCTTTCTGAACTTAATGTTAAAAAAGTAATTTTTAAGAAAAGTAATTTACTAGAAGTATCTTTCGATACAAAACTTACCAGGGAGCTGGAAAATGAAGGTACGGCTCGTGAACTGGTGAGAAAAATTCAGGAAGAAAGGAAGAAGCTGGGTTGTCGTCTTGATGAAAAAGTGGAGGTTAATCTTCCTGATTGGCCTGAGGATTTTTCCCAATATCTTAAAACGCAGACGCTAGCCAGCAAAATAACAAAAGGAGAATTTGCAGTTAATAAGAAATCATAACTTGCGACGAGCCAATTGTAGTAAAATAGCTGGATGAAAATTCTGCAAAAAATCGACTGGTGGATTATTTTGCCTTCGGTAACCATTTTCGTTTTGGGAGTAACCATTCTGCTTTCTATTGCTCCCCAACTTTTTCTAAATCAATTAATCTTCGGTTTATTTGCGTTGTTGATTTTTTTCCTCTTTTCGCAAATTGACTACAAAATATTTCGTCAGTTAAGTAATTTTTTTTACGTTGGAAGTGTTTTTTTCCTCATCCTTACATTTTTATTGGGGGTGGCAACCAGGGGTTCCGTGCGTTGGATAGATTTCGGTATAGTAAGGCTTCAGCCTTCGGAAATAATCAAACCGTTAATGATAATTTTTGCAGCGGCATTTTTTAGCGCAAAAAAGGAAAATTTATTAGCATTTTTTAAACATGCTTTAATGTTTTTTATCCCGGTTTTTTTTGTTCTGCGCCAGCCTGACCTGGGCAGTGCGATAGTGTTTTGCTTTTTTTGGGTCGGTATTTTATTGACCTCAGGATATAAACCCAAATTTGCCTTGAGTTTTTTATTATTTGCTTTAATTTTGTTGCCCTTTTTTTGGCATTTTTTGAAGAGTTATCAAAAGGAAAGAATTATTAGTTTTTTAGACCCCGCAGTGGACCCGCTTGGTATCGGCTATAACGTAATTCAATCAATGGTAGCAGTTGGTTCCGGTGGTGTGTTGGGTAGAGGTTTAGGACGGGGAACGCAATCGCATCTTCTGTTTTTACCTGAATATCAAACCGATTTTATTTTTGCCAGTTTTTCCGAAGAATTAGGTTTAGTGGGAGGTTTGATCTTACTTTTTTTGTATTTTACTTTACTGTATCGAATTCTCAAAATAGCCTCAGTTACTGATAGCCATTTTGGCAGGCTTATTGCCTATGGAATTTTTTTTGTTATTTTTGCCCAAGTAATGATTAATATCGGAATGAACATGGGTATTTTTCCAATCACCGGTATTACCTTACCTTTAGTTTCTTACGGGGGAAGCTCCTTGGTTTCTCTGGCAATTATGTTGGGTATGGTCTCGAGTCTTTCGCGTCACGCCAAGGAAGATAACCCGTTGACGATAAGATGACTATTGAGAAAAGGCTTTCAGTTAGGCTATAATAATTGTTTAGTCATTAGTCATTAGACTATCGACTAAAATCAGAAAGACTAAATAATATGCCATCAGCTTTAATCGAAATTAACGGTAAGCAATATTTTGCCAAATTGGGTGAAGAAATCGTTGTTTCTTCGTTGAATAAGGAAGTCGGCGAAAAAATAAAAATAGACAAGGTTCTTTTGGTGGAATTGGAAGGAAATACGAGTTTAGGACAACCTTACTTAGAAGGGGTATCCATTGAGGCTGAAGTGATAAAAAACTTTAAAGGTCCGAAAGTGGAGGTAAAGAAGTTTAAGAGCAAGGTGCGTTATCGAAAAAAGACCGGTTTTCGTCCGCATTTAACAACTTTAAAAATCCTAAAAATTGGTCAGCATCAGCACCAAGCAGTATCTGAAAGCAAAAAAAGTCCTACTAAGGCAAAAACAATAAAAAAAACACCCGCAATCCCCAAGACAAAAAAGAAAAAATAAATGGAGGAAAAATATCTCTTTCTCTTTGGTAATACACCACAACTTGGTTTAAAAGAGTTAGAAAGCTTTTTTACGAATTGTAAAGTAAGCGTAGAAAATCTAGAACGGTTTTCCTTATACGTCTTGGCAAAAACTTCAGTAATCGATTATCAGACTGTTCTAAATCAGCTGGGCTGTACGATAAAAATTGCTCTGGTGTTGGGAGACGATTACGATGCCGCTCAATTAGAGGCAGCTATTTTTCAGGAATTAAAAAAAGGCCAGCAGAAAGTTGTTTTTGGAACCTCTTCTCCAGATAAATCGCTTTCCCAGCAGTCCCTGCGCGTTTTAAAAGTGGAAATAAAAAGAAAACTGTCTTTAACTAAGAAAGGTATCAGATTCATTGATTCGCCTGACGAACGAGGTCTTTCCAGCGTCGTTATTGCCAAAGAAAAGGTATCGGAATTCTTGATTTTTAAGCCAGATAATAAATTCCTGCTTGCTAAAACGATTGCTGTGCAGAATTATGAGTATTGGTCAAAGGCAGATTTCGGTCGTCCGTTTGCTGATCCCCGAAGCGGTATGTTGCCACCCAAAATAGCCAGAGCAATGGTTAACCTGAGTCAAGAATGCCCTTGTAATACAAAAGAAAGCAGAACTCTTCTTGACCCTTTTTGCGGAATGGGTACTATTTTACAGGAGGGTCTAGCAGATGGATTCGCAGTTATCGGAAGTGATTTTTCCTCTGAGGTAATTAAGAAGACTCAAAAAAATCTGGAATGGTACACGAAAGAATTTAAACCCGTTAAAAACTTTTCCCTTTTTACGGTAGATGCCGTACATCTTTCCCAGCTACCGTTATCTGAGATTGACTGCATTGTGACCGAAGGTTATATGGGTCCGACATTGGAAATATATCAGGAGGAAGTTTTTACTTCGGGACGAACGGAAAAACTCAACACCGAAAAACTGAAAAATATTTACAAAGGCTTAGAGAAACTTTATATTGGTAGCCTCCGAGAGTGGAAAAAGGTACTTAAAAAAGATGGCAAGGTTGTTATGATTTTTCCGTCTTTTCATCTGCCGAAATTTACTTTAAAACCAGAAAAAATAATTGACAAGATAAGAAATCTTGGGTATAGTATCTCGTACGGTCCGTTGGAATATAGCAGATTCGGCGCAAGTATAATACGAAATATCTATCTTCTAAATAATCTGTCTTAGGGAGAAAAAGAAATGGCACATATTAAAGCAGGCGGTGTAGCTAAAGGAAATAAAGACTCTCAGGCCAAGCGATTGGGAGTCAAAATTTTTGGTGGAGCCAAAGTGATTCCGGGAAATATCATTGTTCGTCAAAGAGGAACTAAATTTGCCATAGGAAATGGTGCTAAGTTTGGTAAAGATTTTACTATTTTTTCTGTAGTTTCCGGGGTGGTCAATTTTAAGAATAAACATGGTAAAAAGGTAGTCGAGGTTCTGCCCCAAAAGACATGAATAAGGGAAATCAAGAAGTATTAGAGCTGGAGATTAATCTTCTCGAACCAAATCCATTACAGCCCCGTGGATTAATTCCTCCTGAAAACCTAAGCGAGTTGGTTGATTCAATTAAAATTCATGGAATCCTGGAACCTTTAGTGGTGGCTAAAACTCCTGCTGGCTATCAAATTATTGCCGGAGAGAGGCGTTGGCGGGCAGCCAAAGTTGCAGGTTTTAAAACAGTACCAGTAATCGTCAAAGAAACTACTCCTCGCGGAATGCTAGAAATGGCTTTAGTAGAAAACGTTCAGCGAGAAGATTTAAACCCCCTGGATAGAGCGCAAGCCTATAAAAAATTGATGGAAGAATTCAGTTTAAGCACGACTGACGTTGCCACACGCGTCGGAAAAAGCGTTCCTTACATTAGCAATACTCTTAGACTCCTTGTTTTACCCGACGCCATCAAAGATGGTTTAGTGTCGGAATTAATTAGCGAAGGTCACGCGCGCGCCTTATTGCAACTAAGCGATCACAGATTAATGGTGGAGACCTACAAACAGGTATTAAGAGAAAGCGCTTCAGTACGTAAGGTTGAAGAAATGGTAAGAAGAATTCTTTCTCAGGGACAGATTCAGCCAAAAACGCGAGTTGCGCAGATTAAAACTCCGGAGATAGAAGAATTAGAGAAAAAATTGGCTAAAATTCTTAAAGGAAAAGCAAAAATTGAATTATCTCAAGTTCAGGCAAAACTTTCCTTGGTGTTTAGGGGAGATCTTGATTTTACAACGGATAAAATAGAGAAGATTACTAAGATGCTTGAGCAAATTTTTGCTTAAGAATTCAAAAATCTACTTTTTGTACAAAACCCAATTCCGATAACGGCCAATATCTCAGCCAGGCTTTGCCGATTATTTCTTCTTTTTTCACGAATCCCCACTCTCTTGAATCTGAACTGTGACTACGGTTATCACCCAAAACGAAATATTCATTGGGAGGAACGATCAGGTCCTCGTCACTTCGGGCAAAAATTCCCGGATTGGTCACATAATCGCTCGGCAGAAAGCTTTCGTTTAACGGCTCATTATTCAGGTAAATTTTTCCATCGGACACCCGAACGACATCTCCGGGTGTACCGATAATTCTCTTAATGTAATCAACTTCATGGTCCTTAGGTGCTTTAAAGACTACAACGTCACCGTGTTGGGGTGGATTAAGACGATAGGAAATTTTGTCTGTCAAAATATACTCCCCGTCAATAAAATTGGGAACCATGGAATTTCCCTTTACCTGATGGGGTTGTACCAGAAAAAGATAAATGACCACGAAAATGGCCAGTGCTACGACAATTGTCTCTATCGTATCCAAAAAAAATGTACCAATTTTTTTAAGTACATCAACCATAAGTTAAGTTTAAGCTATGCTATAATTGAGTGTCAATGGGAAACAAATGTACAACGCAAAATGTGCAGTTTACACTTTTTACTAAGTAATTTTGTACATTATACATTGAGAATTGTACATTATTTTTTGGACTTGTAGCTTAGTAGTACCTGCCCGCAATTGCTACGCAAAGCGTCGTAGGCGGGGAGCGTTAGGTTCACACCGCGCCTGCACTGGCCGCTTAGCTCAGTTGGTTAGAGCGCTTCGTTCACATCGAAGA
>JACQHK010000017.1 GCA_016199065.1 Candidatus Microgenomates bacterium
GCAGAGTATAAGATTTGGACTTTGTTGCCTAAAAAACCAAATCGGGTGACTACAGGATTAAGACAAGGTCCAGGAAAATTTTCCTTTTCTTCACCTACCTATCGCCCAGAAAGAACTAATGGGCATTATCAACCTAGAACAGGAACTACGAGCTCTACTTTAAAACAATCAATTAAATAAGCTAAGTATATTTATTTGCCAATCGCCATCCAGTTAATTGTTACTGTCTTTCTATACATTGCCTTAAAAACAAACTGAGTTTGGGAAACAGATTTTAAGGAAACTGGATTAATTGTTTTAACCACATCGTCTGATTCCTGGGGAACGTCTGCCGTAAAAAATGAAGTAAGTACCACAGTGGGATTGTTTCTAAAGGGAGCCGAAAACGTTACAGTTCCCCGACCGTTAGCATTGCTTACCGCAGTACCAAACAAAATTTTTGTTCCGGGTTCTACATTTATTCCTAAAGGTCCTGTTGCTCCAGTATAACCCATAAGTCCTCGCGGTCCAGTTGCACCAGTAACACCTGTTACTCCCGTTGGTCCCGTGAATCCTGTCAAACCCATATTTCCTTTCTGTCCCGTAGCACCCGTAGCTCCCGTAACACCCGTCGGTCCGGTTACACCAGTTACTCCCGTATATCCTTGATTTCCTTGAAACCCGGTCAGGCCAGTTGCACCCTGATTACCAAGCAGGCCGGTTGGTCCGGTTGCGCCCGTATGACCCTGCACACCCTGCGATCCTGTAAATCCGGTAAGACCAGTAAAACCCTGTTGGGCAAAAACCATTCTGCCGGAGGTTAAAAATAAAACGAGGACTAGAACAGGAAGAAAGACTTTTTTCATATCTTTATGTATATTATTAATTAATTTGTAATACTTATAACGATCAAAAAACCTTTTGTCAATTACCTTTTGGCCGTTAATACCTAACCATATTTTAAAACAGACTACGATTGTACATCCTGTCACATGCCGATCGTAGCCATCTAACGATAGTGGATCGTAATCCCACAACTTGTCATTTTAAAAATTATAGGTTACAATACCCCGTCATGAAACTCGGAGAAGGATTAAGAAGGGTGGCCATACCACTAGCTATAACTTTTACCGCCATAGGCTTTGGCGCTATTGGTTGTGCAGACGCTAAACCAACCTCCCCACCGCAACCTAGCCCATCTCCTGAACCAAAGAGCATGCCTTCAGCTACCGAAAAGAAATCTCCTACAACTTCTGCAGGACCAACAGAAAACATACCCAAAAGGAATCTTAAGGTCAATTTTGAAATTTCTACTGGAATTAAAAACGGACTTGATCCTCAAACCCTTGCTCGAATTCAATCAGATCTAACAACCTATTCAAACCTATATAAATGTGTTTTTCCCAGAATGGAGATCGTAACGGTTGAAGAAACTCAAGGAAATCCGGAAAGAGGACAAATTATGTTGGATTTGGACAGTATCTCAGAAACAGAAAGGGCAACAGGTATTAGTGAAAATTTATTATTAAGAAGCACAATTCTCCAACTTGCCTCCTTAGCCTGTATAGATACAGATAATTTTCAAGAAAAAACTTACATGGTAGATGGCGTAACTATTATTACCAAACCAGGATTAAGATTCAATTTTATTAACCCAAATGGTGTTGAACGCGAGAACACTGCTTTTCCTCAGGCTGTAAGTGGTGCTTTGGGTGGTTACATTAGGCAAGGAAAATTTGCTACCACCTCTGCAAGTGAAGCAAAGATGACTCTTTTAACTCTATCGCTTTTAGAAAACCAACAAAACGCCCAACAATTAAATGATTTGATGTTTAAAGGAGATTTTTTAGGGTTTATAGCTTTTATCAGAGGCAGATCAATAATGCAAATTAACCAAGAAGACATAAAGGCTGTACTAGACTGGTTCGCCTATGCCGAAAGCTCACAAAATCAAGAAGAATTAGACGCGGTGATCAAGGAAATGAAAGAAAAAAGAGGGAAATCATTGGGCGAAAAAACCAATTTTAAAATAGATTTTCTACATAAAAAGGCCGAAATAAAAGCTCGTGTTGGAAATGGTCATCTAGCCAATAACGAAGGCAGACGTTATATTCGAGCGCTAAAACGACAAGAAAAAGTTAGAGAGAAGAGTATTGCAAAAAGAACAAGGCGCGAAAGAAACAAACAATCAGCCTGGTGGTTAGCTTATATGAAAAGAAGATATGGAGCTGTTGTTTAAGTCACCAAATTAATTAATCTTCCCGGGACAAAAATTGTTTTGGCAATCTTTTTATTTGCCAAAGTTGCCCTTACCTTCGGGCTATTCATGACAGCCTTTTCCACTTCCTTTTGCACTCTTGATTCTTGAGTGCTAAAGGTAATTTTGTCTTTTACTTTCCCGTTAACCTGTACCACTATGACCACTTCCTGATTCTTTAAAATGCTCTCGTCATATTTAGGCCATGGCTGATCGTGAACTGACTGCAATGATTTTTTATTAATTTGAGTCCATAATTCCTCACTAATAAAGGGTGCAAAAGGTGCTAAAAGCAAAACTAAGACTTTAATTGCACTATCCCACTCGGCACAGGAGAGTGCTAATTTATTTTGTTTTGGTTGATTGGGCAGTTCTTTTGTAACAACATCAGACAGAAAATTGTAGTACTCCATTAAACTGGCAATCGCTGTATTAAACTGCAATGAAGAAAGATCGTCCGTCACCTTTTTCACCGTTTTATTTTTAACTGCCTCAAGTTTTTGACTCACTTCTTTGGAGGTGATGATTAAATTTGGATAATTGTTAATAAGCGTCCAAATCCTATTTAGAAATCTATATGTTCCAGCAATTGCCGTATCGCGGAAATCGCCGCCGGCTTCATAAGGTCCTAAAAACAAGATGTACATGCGCAAAGTATCTGCTCCGTATTTATCAAGATAAATGTTAGGGTTAACGACATTCCCCCGTGATTTACTCATCTTGACGCCTTCTTTAATCAACAAACCATGGGCAAAAAACTTTTTGAAAGGCTCTTCAAAATCGATAAAATCCATGTCTTTTAACGCCATGGTAATAAAACGGGCATACATTAAATGAAGAACGGCATGTTCATTACCGCCGATATAGATATCAACCGGCAACCATTTTTTAGTAACCGTCCTATCCCAAGGCTCTTTATCAGTCAAGCCCACAGACGGATATCGCAAAAAATACCAGGCGCTGTCTAAAAACGTATCGGAAACATCGGTTTCGCGTTCTGCCCATCCTTGACATTTGGGACATTTAACTTTCATCCACGCCTTGTCTTTAGCTAAAGGTGATTTACCATCTCCGGTCGGTTGATAATCTTCAACAAAAGGCAAAACAACCGGTAAGTCTTTTTCCGGCACCGGCTGCCAACCGCATTTAGAACAATTAATCATGGGGATTGGCGGACCCCAGTAACGCTGACGGGAAATACACCAATCGCGTAATTTAAAAGTAGTTTTTCTGCCTGCCCAACCTTGTTTAACCATCCATTCCACGATAGCTTCCCGACCGTCTTTTTGTGACTGCATACCATCAAAGCCCTTTGAGTTGACTAAAATTCCATTCTCTTCAAAACACAGATAATCATGATAAAAAGTTGTCTCGGCGACCTCATCTCCCCATTGAAAACCCATTAAAGGAAAAAGTGTTCTGTTCTTGGCAAAATCCGGCCACCTTCTGGTAATTTCCCCAATTATCTTCTTCTCGTCGTGACTATCGGTAAAATACATCACCTTATCTTTAAAAACAAAAATATTGTTACTGCCTACCACATCCACAAAGTATTTTGCATCAAGTGCCTGCGCGACCAGCTTGATAAAGGAATTGGCAAACTGATCATAGTTAAACTCAACCTGAATATTGCCGTTAAAATCATAGGAAATATTCTCATAACCGTTCTTTTTTAGGGTTTCGACAAAATCAGAAGGCACGCTTTCTTTTAAGATAAAAGATTTATGGGAATTTTTGGGCAAGACGACTCGTTTTATCGGCAAGCCATATTTTCTCGCAAAGGCAAAATCCCTTTCATCGTGAGCCGGCACTCCCATTACTGCTCCCGTACCGTAGGTTGCTAACACATAATCGGCAACCCAAACAGGAACTTTTTCTCCGTTAACCTGATTTGTCACATAAGAGCCGGTAAAAACTCCGGTTTTTGTTTTTCCTTCTGCAATTCTTTCCTGCTCGGTTTTGCCTTTAACTTGATTTATATATTCTTCAACTGCTTTTTTTTGTTCAGGAGTCGTTAGTTGCGAAACTAATTTATGTTCCGGCGCTAAAACAATATAAGTTACTCCAAATATTGTCTCCGGGAATTTGGTAAAAACCGTAATCCCATCTTGCTTGATACTTGCCCGCCCAGTGTCCGACGAGGCCAGGGATTCTTGATACTTGATACTAAATTTTATTTCTATTCCTTCTTGTTTTCCTATCCAATTTCGTTGGGCTCTTTTCGTCTTTTCCGACCAGTTGATGCCGTTCTTTAAATCTTTTTCCGGAATTTTCTGATCCTTACCCCAGACGTCATTATTTAAGTGATCTAAATTTTCCAATAGCTTATTGGCATACTTGGTAATTTGAAAAAACCATTGCTCCAGTTCTCTTCTTTCAATAGGGGTTTTGCAGCGTTCACAAACAGTTACGGATACAACCCCGGGAGCCGAAGGCTCAACCCCAGGGGTTTTATCCGTTAACCCCTGGGGTTGAGATTGCTTCGCAATCTCCGTCTGCTCATCAGACAACACAGTTTTACAAGACGGACAATAGGTTACCGGCGCTTTTCTTTTTTCTGCCAGACCGTGTTTAAACATCTGAACAAAAATCCATTGAGTCCATTTGTAATAGTTTGGATCAGTAGTATTGACCTCTCTCTCCCAATCAAACAGCGTTCCCAACCTTTTCATCTGTTGATCGCGAAAATATTGGGTGGTTTTTGCAATTAAAGTTTTGGGGTGAATTCCCTGCTTAATGGCAAAATTTTCACTGTGGATACCAAAAGCATCAAATCCCATCGGCTCAAAGACATCAAATCCGCGCATACGCATAAAGCGGCCTAGGGTATCGACTCCGGAATAGGGAATAATATGTCCGACGTGCAATCCTTCTCCGGAAGGATAAGGAAACATGGCTAAGTTATAAAAAGGTTTCTTGGCTTTTTTAACATCGACTTTAAAAGTCTTGTTTTTATCCCAAGTTTTAATCCATTTTGGTTCAATCTGTGTGTGATCGTACATAAAATTAATTTTCAATTTTCCCAATTTTGCAATTTTCGAAACAATTTTCAATGCTAAATTTTGGAAAATTATGAAAATTATGAAAACTGGAAATTTATTGTATTATACAAAAAAGCTCCCTTGTGGGGAGCGTCTCAAAAATTTTTCTTCCCCACGCAAACTACTTCATAAGAAGGAGAACCGTGGTAAGAAGAAATTTTTTCATTAAAGATATTTTAACAGATTGGTCAAGAAATCTTTCATCTAAGTCTAGATTTATCTTTATCTATATTTACCACTCTGGGAACGACCGCTCTGGCTTTTTTTCCTCGACCAAAAATCCAAGCGAAAAAAGAGGCAACTTTAGGATATCTCTTGCCCTTACGTAAGTCTTTGCCTTCTGTACTTCGTAAATTAACCCCCTCGTCGGTTACCAAATAAGTCTGGCCATCGTCACCAACAGCATAGGTATTCCCCTTTTGATCTCGTGCGATGGGAAGAAAAATTGTTTCATCGCGTTCACTTCCACCTTCGCCACGCCTGATATCTAAATCTAAAAAATCTGCTGAATGATCGCTGTTACCGGAAAGAGGCTGAAGATTAAGTCCTCTTTGCCTGGCTGCTGCAATATTTCTTTTTCTCTGTTGCAACAAAGCCTCAGGATTCTCAACCAACCTTATATCGCTACCCCTTGTTCTACCAATATGTGAACTTCTGTCTCGACCTTCGGCCATAGGTTTTAATTATATATGAAAAGTTTCTGTTTCTTTTAGTGCCACGCCATTGGCCACCAGAACTTTCATTATCTCCCCAACTCTTTTCTCCAACTCCGGCCAGCTAATATCATCGGCTACTTTTACTCCTTCGTCTTTCCATCTCTTAATCGCCGAGAAAAAATCTGCCCACCGCTCTTCATCGGCCATGTTCATGGCTTGTTTTACCCATTTACCATGAAGTATTAAATCATGGCTTAGGTGATCTTGGGCAAAATCTTTCGTTTTGTCCGCTCCTTCTTTTAACCTTTTTTCCAAATCTTGTGGACTGTTTACCGACAAATCGGCCAAAGATGTAGGAATAACGGCATTAAAGAAGAAATTTAACCAGTAATCTCCGGTAGCCTCATCACCTCTCTCAGTTAGGGGATAAAACCACCTTTGGAGGGCGTGATCATACTGACCAAGATTTTCTTCAATATGGTTCATGATTCTGGCCTCAAAGCTGTTGGGAGGCATTACTGATTCTCTGTTTTGCCTTAAATCATGATAAAAGGCAGAAAAACTGCCATATTGTTTTTGCATCAAAAAATCTTTAGGCCTGTATTGTCTGAAAACCAAACCACTAAACGTTTCGTTGTGGAAAGTGATTAGGGGGATTCCGCCTTGATTTGTCACTTCAAGCTGTCCTAACCTTCTGGTTGCCGGAATACCAGATTTAACAGACAATTTTTGGAGAGTCATTTTGGTTAAACCGGCCAAACTCATCTGCCGCCACCATTCATTAACCTGCAGATAAAGACCCTCATTTAACAATACCGAGGTTGCGTAATTGGTCAAAAAAGTACGATTCAAGCTTCTCGCCTCTGCATCTTCTTTTGGTAAATTTACCCCAGTATTGGTTGAAGGAACGGGTGTAAAAGGTTCACGTTCCTCATCAGCCTCAAAAACCCGGGCTGTTTGCGGGTAAGCTCTAATTACAGATAGCATCGAACGGATCACCACAATTTGACTTTGAGCTTCTGTGGGATTTGGTAATCTTCGTACTAACCAGGAAATGGCATGTCCAAACTCATGAGTAACCACTCTTAACCCAAGCTGGAGATATTTTTCTAAATCACCTTTTTTTAAGAGCTCAGACAAAATATGAATATCTCTATTTCTACCCTCAAAATAGCCCATTGCGCCGACCCCGGGGGGTGTATTGGCCAACTCTCTTTCAACGATTATTTTAGCAACGGTTCTCGAAATTCCCAGCTCATCCAGTTTTTGCATTAAAAAATCATGCACCTGAGGATCAAGCCCTGTGAGTTCTGCTCTTCTGGGTCTTCCTACAGCTTTATTATACCCTTCTGCTTTTTTCGAAGCTTCGTCAAGATTGGAATCCCTTTGATATCCTGACAGTGCATTAATTCCTACTTCCATGGGAAAATCAGCAAGAAAATTTTCGGCAATTCGATAAAAACCAGGCTTGGTTGAGGAAACCAATCCGTTTACAAATCTGGGTCGATCAGGATCGTCGGGATTTTTTTCCGATGTCAGTAATTCAATCACCGGTGAAATTCGCACAAGTCCTCCGTGAGAATTCTGAACGGGCATCTCTTTCCAGCCTGTTTCGGCCCAGAGAGCATGAATATTTAAGATCTCCCTACCAATTAATAAGTCTGTATCTCCCTCCAATGGATTACGAAAATTATTTAATCTATATAAGGAAACTTCACCGTTAAGTTGATCTTTTCTATTGTTCCACTCCTCTCCGGCATAGCCGATGACCCACATGGCCGATGCCAGTTCGTAAAAACAGTCTCTCAATCTTTCTTTTTCGGCGGGATCTCCTAAAAGATTTTTTTGTTCCAAAGAAACATAAGCTTCGTGAATTCTTCCCAAAACAGCACAACATTGATCAACTGATTCATTCCACAATCCTTCTTCATAGCCGAGCGGTCTTAATTGAGCTTCAAAGTCTTTCCCGAATTTTTTTATACCGGTTCTAATAACCTCAATATGATTATAAGTAAATCTATCTAGATCAGCATAAAACCTATTATCTGCGAATTTAAATTCTGGCTGGGTAGTACGGTTTTCTCTTTGGGCAAAGACGGAACGCCAATCAATACTGGGGAGGCTAATTTGAGGTTGGGCAAATCCCCAAATACCAAATCCGGCAGCTGCATCTCTTGACCCAGTTAAAAACGCTCTTCTTGAAACTGATCCTTCTGAATTACCCTTGTTTTCTGACATGATTTTATTCTACAGTTTTTAGCAAAAATAATAAAATTTTGTTATGGGTTGGCTTGAGTAAATTTAATTAAAGAAGATTTTTTTTACGCTATATACCCTATATAATAAATAACTGAACACTACATATAGTGTTTTATAGGTTTTACGAAATTGTGGATAAAATGTAGAAGATTTGTGTTTATGTTTCTTTGACTTTTCAGGAAGAGGTTTTTTAATGTTTATCAGTTTTTATACACAAGTGCTAGAGTGATCGAACTGTATCAAATTCCAATTTTTGTTTGAGAACTTATAGTATTTCTTTCTTTGATAGATTAATAAAGATTCTGGCGGCCTTTTCCCGCACATGACTCAAATTAAAAAATTGATCAGAGAAAAGAGGGTCTCTTCTTAGGTTTTGCAGGAACTCAGACTCCCAATCAGTCAAAATA
>JACQHK010000006.1 GCA_016199065.1 Candidatus Microgenomates bacterium
AAAAGAAAAAAAATGGAAAGAGTATCTGTAATATTTATAAAGGATTAACTCATGTATCTTCTCACTAAAAGAATCATTGATTTTATTGCTTCTATTTTCTTATTAATCGTTTTCGCGCCGGTAATTTTACTCACTTCGATACTCATTAAACTTGATTCGGCGGGACCGATTCTGGCAGATACTCCTGAAAGGGTTGGGCAGGGTGGAAAACTATTTAAAATGTATAAATTTAGGTCTATGGTTGAAAGCGCACACGAACTGTTAAGAAATGATCCGAAATACCATAAATTATATGAGCGCTATAAGCAAAACAGTTATAAATTAGAAGAAGACCCACGAATTACTCACATAGGTAAATTTATAAGGAAACATTCGATTGACGAGCTGCCTCAATTAATTAACGTTTTTAGGGGGGAAATGAGTTTGGTTGGTCCCCGGGCCTATTACCCGGACGAGCTCAAAGAACAACAAAAAAAATATCCGCACACTAAGGAGTTGGTGAAAGTCGTGATGTCCATTAGACCAGGAATAACCGGCGCCTGGCAGGTTTCAGGAAGAAGCGAGGTCAATTTCGATAAGAGAATTGCCATGGATGCAGAGTATGTATCAAAGAAATCGATAATATATGATATTATAATAATGTTAAAAACTCCTTGGGCCATGATTTCCGGAAAAGGTGCAATGTAGAAAATTTACAATTTAAAATAAATAATTTACAATTAGTTATTCTACTATTTGATCACTTTCCAATCTAGCTGATTATTTCTTATTGTATAATCTGCCCATGACAGACGAAATAAAAAAAATTGATTTAAATAACGCAGACCTTGGTGAAACACCAGTAAACTTTTCAGAGGAAGAAAAAAAAAGTGTTAAGGAGGAAAAAAAGATGAAGGGTTCAAAAAAGAAATTCGCCGGTGTTCTGGGAATAGTGATTGCGGTTTTGGTGATTTTAGGTCTGGTGGGCTTCTTCGGAATTTTTCTTCCTGCACAAGGCGTATTCGCTTCGATAAATGGTCTTAAGACTACAGCCAAAGAAGCTTATGATGCAGCCAAAAACCAAAATGTTGATCTCACCCAGGAAAAACTCAAGGCCACCCGCGTTAAACTGTCTCAAACAGAAAAAAATCTCAAGGCCCTATCGTGGACAAAAGCAATACCCTTTGCCGGAGCTTATTATTCTGACGGTGAAAGTATGGTGAAAGCCGGCTACTACGGGCTAGATATTGCTGATATTCTGGTAATTTCCGTTAAGCCTTACGCAGATTTACTTGGTCTTAAGGGACAGGGGAGTTTCGTAGGAGGTTCAGCAGAAGAACGGATTCAAAAGGCTGTAGAAACTTTAGATAAAATTACTCCCAATATCGGGAAAGTTTCTGAGAAAATGGCCTTGCTCCGCAAGGAAATAGATAAAATTGATCCCAAAAGATATCCAGAAAATTTTCAGGGCATGAAGTTAAGAGCTCAGCTAAATTCGGCAAAAACGTTAGCTGACCAAGCGGATCAAGCTTTGGTTGATGCCCGTCCTTTGATCGAAGTTCTTCCTTCCTTGTTGGGTCAACCCCAGGAAAAGAAGTATCTTTTGCTTTTTCAGAATGATGCTGAATTAAGATCAACTGGTGGATTTATTACTGCCTATGCCATTTTAAGATTAGAGAAAGGGAAAATTATTGTCGAAGGATCTGATGATATCTATAAATTGGATGAACAAAAGACGAAGAAAGTCGCTGCACCTGCTCCAATTCTTAAATATTTGCCACTAGTGCCCTATTGGAACTTAAGAGACGTTAATATTTCCCCAGATTATTATGTATCAATGAAGAATTTTGAAGAGTTATATAATTCTATTCCCAAAAAGGCTGATCTAACCGGTATCATCGCGATAGATACCCAATTTGTGGTTAAGGCGATGGAAATTCTTGGTCCAATTCCTGCTTATGATACCGAATTTACTACTAAAATAGTGCCAGAATGTAACTGTCCCCAGGTGATATGGGAATTGGAGTTGTACGCCGATAAACCGGTTGGTTATGCAAGAGGGTCCCGTAAAGATATTATCGGCGCGTTAATGAAATCGATTATGCACAAGGCGCTATCCTCATCTCCCAAACTCTATTGGGGTCCACTGTTTCAGATGGGAATCAATGCTTTAAACGAAAAACATGTTCTGGTCTATCTCACTGATGAAAAAGCCCAAAAAGCGATTGAGGCACTAAATTTTGCGGGAAGAATTAGAGAATTTGACGGAGATTACTTACACGTTAATGATACTAATTTTGCCGGAGCAAAATCGAATATGTATCTTAAAGAATCCGTTGAACAGAAAATCGAAATCGCCAGTGACGGTACTGTGACCAAGACGGTAAAGATTGATTATAAAAATCCCCAGCCTCCATCTGATTGTAATTTAGAGAGAGGTAATTTGTGTTTGAACGGCATTCTTCGTAATTGGGTGAGATTATATGTTCCCAAGGGCAGTAAACTGGTTGAAAGCCGGGGTTCGGAAGTAAAGATGACTTCTTCTGAAGATTTGGGAAAAACAGTTTTTGAAGGATTTTTAACAGTTCGTCCTTTAGGAAGTGCTCAGCTGGAGGTTAAATATCAGCTGCCCTTAAAAGTCGAAAAAAGTCCCTACAAATTACTCATGCAAAAACAGCCAGGAACGCAAGGGCAGGATTATGTTATTATTTTAAACGGCAAAAAGCAGCCAGAGGTGAAACTGACTTTGGATCGTGAGTTAACTCTGGAATATTAACCGTTGTGAAAAGTTATTCTGCAGTCGGCGTAATTTTAAAGAGACGAAACTTTAGCGAAGCCGACAGAATTATTACCATCTTTACCAAATACCACGGTAAAATTTACGCAATTGCCAAAGGAGTGAGAAAAATCACCAGCAGAAAAGCACCCAGTCTGGAACCTTTTACTCTCTGTAAATTATTCATAGTTTCCGGAAAGAATTTGGACATTATTACCGAAACAGAATTAATTTCCTCGTTTCCTTCATTGCGAAAGAATCTCAAATCAGTCACCCTCGCTTATGAAATTTGTGAAATGATTGACAGATTACTTCCCGAGAAACAAATCAACCGTTCGCTTTTTGAGTTAATTATAAATTCATTTAACGCCCTTAACGATCCGCAACAAAAAATGGAGACGAGTAACCAGGAGGAGGTGCTTATGAAGATTCTTTGGGATCTTGGATATTTACCTGAAAATAGATCTTTGCACGGCGTGGAACTTTCCAATTTTATAGAAAATATTCTTGAGAAGAAACTCAAAAGCAGACAGCTCTTGACAAAGATTGAGCAATTAATCTAACATTTGAATAGAAAGGCAATGATCCTAAGGGCATAGGGGAGTCTTTAAATTAAGTTGCCCCGCGAAGTCTTGACGAAGTGGGGAACAAGGGTGGAACCGCGGAGAGCACCTTCGTCCCTTAGAAAAGGATAAGGTGTTTTTTTGTGGGAGAGTTAACGAATGAAAGGAGTCTTACTCTCCCAGATCCGCCATAGCGAACATTCATCCGCGAGGTCGTAGCCCTCGGGATGAACGTGAACGAAGGTGGATGTTGGGTAGAATCTAATCCGCTAGAATTTTGTAAAACAAAGCTAAGACAAGTTTGACTTGCTGAGTCTGTAAGTTTCGAGTTGGTGTGAATGAAGGAGGGTATTGAGAGTAATTACCACGCTACAGTGTGTGGTAATTACTGAAATAAATAAGTACGGGGTAGTTGATAGGAAAACTTAGGATATCATCGTATTTAAGTAAATGATTTAAAGGGGAAAAAATGGTTGAAATAACAAACTTGATGGAAAAAATAGTAGCTCTTTGCAAAAGGAGAGGTTTTATTTATCCAGGAAGTGAAATTTACGGAGGATTAACTGGTTTTTGGGATTACGGA
>JACQHK010000020.1 GCA_016199065.1 Candidatus Microgenomates bacterium
GGTTCGATATGGTATGATCCTGCTAATTTTAAGACGTCGACTTCCTTTACAAAATCCTCAATTTCTTTTTTATTAAGCTTGCGAAAAAGCACTTTGCTTCGGTCATAAAAACTAATATCCCGGCGCATGCCATTTTTTTGAGAGATTAAATAAACTCCTGAATAAAGGTAGTGATGATTGTCTGATAAACGGGAAAGAATGGAAACTGCTTCTTGGTTATCTAGCGGTTTACCGATAAATTCTCCATGATTATAGACAAAAGAATCAGCAGCGATGATCAAAAAATCCTCAGAAGTATTTTTAAAATATTCATTATAAACCGTTTCGGCTTTTAGTTTGGCAATTTTCTTTGCCCTAACTGAGGGTTTAGGATCGATAATGACTGATTCATCGGCAGAGGCGGGCAGTACCTCAAATTTTAAACCAAGAGAAGTCAAAAGACGTTTTCGAGCCGGAGATTGAGAAGCAAGGATAATTTTCATTTAGTCGGGGTGCAGGGAATTGAACCCTGTGCCTCTCGGTCCCGAACCGAGCGTTCTACCGATGAACTACACCCCGCAAAATTGCGTCGATGAGAGGAGTCGAACCTCCAACCTTTCCCTTAGGACGGGACTGCTCTATCCATTGAGCTACATCGACAGATGCAGTCTATTTTATCATGAAAACTTTAAGTGGTTCAGGACTTATTTCAAATTCAAAGTATATAAATTGAAGTTTTTGGAAACAATACTGTTAAGACTGGTTAACAACACAACTTTGGTGCCATTTGGCCATGGGAAAACCAAAGCATCTTCAAACGGACCGGCATAAACGGTTGATTTATTAGTGCCGTCGTACTCCATTAAAGAGATCTTGTCAGGCTGAACGATTAAAAGGTGCCGCGAGTCAGCCATCCACTGAAAAGTAATATTTTCTGCCCTGATGGTTTGTGTGTCGAATAAAGACTGAAGGTTAACTAGAGAAGATAGGTCCTGCGGATTAGCAAATTTTAATTCATTTGCGCTGGCGATTCGGAAATTCTTATCTTCCTTAATATCGTACACGTAAAGATTACCTGGTTTTAGATCCCTTTCCTGAGGTTGTGAGTTAGTACCGATTAAGGCAGGTTTGATAATTTGCGGAATTTGAGCCGAGGATGTGGCTACATATAAAATTTTACTTTCATCCGGTGCAAAATGGACCAGGGAGGCAGAATTGGTTGCGAGATTGATCAAGGCTGGTTTAAGGGTGGAAAATTGATCAGTGGTTTTAATTTCTTCTTCTTCTTGCCACTCTTTAAGGGTTAAAGAAAGAGTCGGTGTGATATCTTTGGGTACTGTGTTGAGATTTTCTGTTTGGAGTAAAAAGGCATTTCTGATCTGTATTTCAGGTAGGAGCGAGTCGATACTTCTTAAATCAATTTCCGGCTTTTTAAGAGTTGGTTTTTGGGCCTGATTGGTTGTATTAGTTGCCGTAACCTCTTCTTCGCGGATAAAAATAACGATTAATTCCTTAGCGTTAGGAGACCAAATGTAATGAGCCTTTGAATAATCAAAGAGGGGAGAATTTTTGACAATCTGGTGTTGTAGGCGGGAGAAGGAAAGCGGTCGGTCTAACATATCAATAACCCACAATCCAGACTTATCCTCCAACCCATTTTCCTCATCGGTTTTTACCGCAAAGACCAATTTTGTTCCGTCGGAAGAGAGCGAAGGGTTAATTGCTCCGTTTACTGAGAGAGGCTTTAGTTCGGGAGTGGAAGGGAAAAGAGTAGCTTCAGTTTTGGTAACAATCTCTTCCCGTACCTTAAGGTTTTTTTGCCAGGGAAGATAACCATCTTTGACAATTCTTACTTTATATTCTCCGGGAGCCAAATTGATGGTGGTATTGGTTGCTGTTGTAAGATGGTCATTGAGATAAACCGAAGCTCCGTCAGGTAAGGACGTGGCAACCAACAGTCCTGTTCCTAAAATTTTTTTACTTTTAAAATCCAGGCGATAACCACGGGCATAAATTATTAATCCCAGAGAAATGAGAATAAAAATTGTGATAATAAAAAGTGTTGTGGGGAAGCGTTTTTTAATCTCGTTTTTCATCGTAAGAAGTATATCACAAGACATACAAAATAGTACATTAGGTCTTATTGTTTATGCTGAGAAACTCAGGTACAAACCTGAGTTATTGAAGTATATCAAGATGAGAGCATGATATAATCGCAAAGTAAAAAATAATTTTCAAATTTTCATAATTTTGCAATTTTCTAAAGAACTCTCAATTTATAAATTATAGAAAACTTAACCTTGAAAATTATTTCGAAAATTAGAAATTTGTAAAATTGGAAAATTAATAGTATGTTTTCCAAGCGCATCGGTATTGATCTGGGAACAGCTAACTCACTGGTATATGTGGCCGGTGAGGGTGTAGTGTTGAACGAACCAACCGTAGTAGCAGTGGCCATTGATGATAATCGTGTCGTGGCTGTCGGAAATGAAGCCAAAGAAATGTTGGGAAGGACACCGGGAACTATTATGGCCTTACGGCCGATGAAAGAAGGAGTAATTGCCGATTACGTCATGACCGAGGCTATTTTGGCCTATTTTATTTCTAAAGTTTGCGGTAAGTCCTATTTTTTTAAACCTGAAGTAATGGTTTGTGTACCTTCAGGCGTGACCCAGGTAGAAAAAAGGGCAGTGCTGGATGCGACACTTTCTGCAGGAGCCAAAGTAGCCTATTTAATTGAAGAACCACTCGCCGCGGCCATCGGTGCCAAAATACCCATTGCTATGCCATCAGGGAATATGGTGGTAGATATCGGAGGAGGATCGACTGAGACGGCGGTGATCTCCTTGGGCGGAGTTGTAACTCATAACTCGGTAAGGGTTGGAGGTAACAAAATAGACGAGGCTATAGCCGTTTATATGAGGAAAAAATATAACTTACTAATCGGAGAAAGGACCGCAGAAGAGATTAAAATTAAGGTTGGTTCCGCTATTAAACTCATTCCTCCGGTGAAAATGGAAGTTAGGGGTAGAGACAATGTTTCCGGTTTGCCCCGAACCATAGAAATTAGTTCTGACGAGATTACCGAAAGCATTTTCCCCGTCTTAAATGCCATGATCAACGGTGTGAAAGGGGCATTAGAACAAACTCCACCCGAACTTGCTTCAGATATTATCGATAAAGGGATTGTTATGGCTGGTGGAACATCCATGCTGAAAAATCTTGATAAATTAATGACTAATGTCACCGGAGTTCCTTGTCACGTTGCCGAAGAGGCGTTGCTTTGTACGGTTAAAGGAACCGGAGTGGCAATTGAAAATATCGATTTGTACAAAAGATCGATCACTAAAAAGTAAATTTTCACTTTTCAAATTTTCCTAATTTTCTAAATAATTCTAAATTGTCAATTTTCGAAAATTAAGAATTGAAATTTGAAAATTCTTTGCAAAATTTGAAAATTACGAAAATTAAAAACTATGATTGTTGGTATCGATGCCTCACGAGCCTTTTCTGAGCAGAAAACCGGCACAGAGAACTATTCCTATCAGTTGATTAAGTCAATTGCTAAATTAGATTCTCACCACAGTTATCTTTTATACACCCGTAAGGTTGGGGAAGAAGAAGTTAAAAAAGCCTTTAATTGGTCAAACATACCGCAAAACATTACCATTAGAAACATTACCTTTACGAGACTGTGGACACAATTAGGTTTGGCTTCGGAAGTAGTATTTAATCCTCCCGACACTCTTTTTATCCCGGCACATACCTTACCGGTTTTAAGATCACCTAAAATTAAAACAGTAGTTACAATCCACGACTTAGGATACGAATTCTTGCCTCAATATCACCAATTTCCCCATAAACTCTATTTAAATAAATCTACAGAGTACGCTGTGGCGCAGGCTAGCAGACTCATTGCTGTTTCTCAATCTACAAAAAAAGATTTAATCAAAAAACTAAATTGTCCGGAAGGGAAAATTGAGGTGATATACGAAGGGTATGATAAGTCAATTTACAATTTACAATGTACAATGTACAAAAGGAACGAAGTTTTAAGAAAATACAATCTGGACAAGCCGTTTATTCTTTTTGTAGGCACTTTGCAGCCCAGGAAGAATATCGTAAGGCTCATTGAGGCATTTTCGTTGATTGCGAGTAGTTTTAAAGAGCCTGTTGAGCTTGTAATAGCGGGGAATAAAGGCTGGATGTATGAGGAAATTTTGGCAGCACCCAAGAAATACCGGATAGAAAATCTGGTAAAATTTTTAGGTTATACGACAGAAGAAGACCTGCCGGTCCTCTATTCTAGCACTCTCTGCTTTTGTTTGCCAAGTTTATTTGAGGGTTTTGGGTTACCAGTTTTAGAAGCAATGGCCTGCGGTTGTCCTGTCTTAGTCTCCAGGACAAGCAGTTTGCCTGAAGTTGCCGGTGATGCAGGAATTTATGTTGATCCGTTAAACACCCAAGAAATCGCCAAAAATTTACAGTCTATTATTAGCAGTAATAATCTGCGATTGCTAAAACGAAAGCAAAGTCTGGAGCAGGCGCAAAAATTTTCTTGGGAGAAATGTGCAGAGGAGACGATTGGATTATTTGAGAGGCTTATCTAATTATTCTATGTGCCTGGTTTCCCATACCTATTCCTTTATCAGCAGTGTCTAAATGGTCGTTCCAGACAAGATTTCGTATTGAAGTTTGTGGTCTTCCTCTCGATGTGGCAAAGGTAATATGTTTTGGGCCCCTTTTACCAACCAATTCCCATGCACCCGTACGGTAACCAAGAATCCTTTTTCCGGACTGATCGAAATAAACTATTACTCCCTTTTCTACCATCTCTCTTTTTTCTCGTGTCCAAACATCCGGGTTAAATTGTCTTAATCTTTTTAATAGTCCACCATTAACAACACGACCTTTTTCTACAGTTCCTTTGGCGGTATGATCCTTTTCGAATTTATTACCCATGTTATTGCCCTTTTTATACAATTATGTTCATAATGAATATATCACGAATATGATAAAAGATAAAAACCAATCAGGTAGGGTGGTTACCTTTTCTTCAATCTTCCACTTTTTACTTCCCGGCAAAATTAAGACTCATTTAGAAGATTTTTTTTCTAATCGGGCAATTCGTATCCTAGTTGCCACTAATGGATTGGTTTTGGTTGCCGGAGCAATGCTGGCACCCATTTATGCTGTCTATGTAGATATTATTGGCGGTGATTTAATGGACGCCAGCTTTGCTGGGGGAGTTTTTGCCTTAGCTGCCGGGACAACCGTTCTCCTGGCAGGAAAATTTTCTGATCGGGTGAAAGAGCAGGAATTAGTCGTTGTGACAGGCTATGTCGTGATGGGTATAGGATTTTTACTTTACATTTTCGTAGATTCAGTTATTTTTCTTTTTTTAGTGCAGGTTTTAATCGGTTTTGGAGAAGCCTTTTACTCTCCAGCCTTTGACGCTGTATATTCTAAGCATATCGAGAATTCTAAAGCGGGTTCGCAATGGGGAGCTTGGGAATCCATGAATTATTTTACCGCTGCAATTGGTGCAGTTTTGGGTGGTTTAGTGGTAAAAAATTTTGGTTTTACTCCAGTTTTTATTATTATGGCCAGTTTGTGTTTTGCCAGCGCTTTATATATTTATTTGTTACCCAGAAGGTTGCTTTAAAATGGAAAAATCTATGCGCAGTATCAGAATCTTGCCCCTACTGTTGTTCTTAATGGGATTGTTAGTTGTCGCCTATCTTTTCTTTTCCGGAGCAGGGAACAATCCCGTAGGTTCTAATCCCAGAGCTGCTTCGATCTCAAACATGACTTTGGTTGGCGAAATCGAGAAATTACCCAACTGTTTAGATAGTTTTATATGTTATGATTTAGTAGAGGAAAGAACGCAGTTAAGATATCATCTTTATAATAAAAGATTCCCAATGCTTTTGAAAAAAGATCTCTGTTTAGACAGGGAAAAATGCGAAACAAATAATTATTCTCAAATTAATCTGGAAGACTACGAAGGTATAAAAGTAAAAATAAAAGGTTTGTATCTTAGCCAAAAAATTTCCTATTTAATAATCACTGACATAGAGGTTGAAAATAACAATGGAAACTAAAGAAAGAATCTTTGAGTACTTAAATAGCCACCATACTGCCGTAGTGGCGACACTTTCTTCACAATTTTCTAATCAGCCCATGGCGGCAACCATCGTTCCGAAGTTTAGAGACGATTTTACCTGTCTTTTTTCCACCAGTATACTTTCTCGCAAATACGCTAACCTTACTGCCAATCCCAGAGTTGCTCTGGTGGTAGGTTTTGACCACGATGATCCTCTTACTATGCAATATGAAGGTCTGGCAAGGGGAATTGAAAAAGGTCAGCCTGAATATCTCTCGATGCTACAGGAATTGGAAGAATTCAGGCCGGAACTGGGACGATATATCCATCTGCCCCAGACAGCTTTGGTAGAAGCGAAACCGGTGTGGATAAGGTTTTCCAAAACGGATGTATATCCCGCCCAAACGACTGAAATAAAGTTTTGAATGTAATATGCATATATGACAAATAAGACATATATGACATATTTCACATATGCTTTTAACAGATTCTGACATTAAAAAATTTTTGGCCGAAGGAAAAATTAAAATTTTTCCTGTGCCTGATTTAAAAGAAGCGCTAGGTTCTTGTTCAATTGATTTAAGATTGGGTTATAGTTTTAGGGTTTTTGAAATATCCAAGTATCCTTTTATCGATCCTTATAAAAACGGTAAAAACCAGGAAACTACTAGAGAAATAGATGTAGAGCAAGGTGCTTTCTTTATGCTTCATCCCGGCGAATTTGTTTTGGCTACTACTTTAGAAACGGTTAGTTTGCCTCCAGATATCGCCGGAAGATTGGAAGGGAGAAGTTCCTTAGGGAGGTTAGGAATCGTGGTTCATTCAACTGCTTCTTTGGTTGATCCGGGTTTTTCCGGAAAAATTGTTATGGAGTTAGGTAATTTAGGCAAGATACCCGTTGCCTTGTATCCGGGAATGAGAGTGTGTGCATTGACTTTTGACCAACTAGCCAAAGAAGTAGAAGTGCCCTACGGAAAGAAAAAATCTGCTAAATACTTTGGACAGGATAATCCGGTGGAAAGCAAAATTGGTTGGGAAAAAGAGACAAAATAATTTTCATTTATACTCATCTTACTCCGGTTTACAGCCCCGCTAAGCGGGGCGAAAAAGCGGATTAGATGAGTATATACTGAGAAACTCAGGTTACAAACCTGAGTTATCGAAGTATAACATTTTTCATTTTTATGATAATTGATATACCAGTCGTAGCTCAATTTGCGAAAATAAATGAGCAAATGGAACGTACGAATGGTTATGCCGCTAGCAATTTCATTGCGTAGTGGTATAAATGACAAATGGAAATTTAAAATTAACGGCTTGTTCTTTCTGCCCTGACTCTATCCACATGTGTCAAATATCTTTTTCTTAGCCTCAAACTTCTAGGCGTGGCCTCCAACAGTTCGTCTTCGGCAAGAAAATCCAGGGCCTGTTCTAACGAAAGGATAACCGGCGGTGTCAAAACAATAGCCTCATCAGAACTTTCAGTGTGCATGTTGGTTAATTTTTTGCTTTTGCTAACATTTACTTCCATATCGTCTTCTTTGGAATTTAAGCCGACAATCATTCCTTCGTAAACTTCGGTTTGTGCAGGAATAAAAAGTACCCCTCTTTCGCAAACTGTTTGTAATCCATAAGCTACTGCCTTGCCGTTAACGGCCGATATAATAACCCCGTTTCTAAGTCGTTGCGGTGAATCAGAAAGAGGAAAGTAGTCCAAAAAGAGAGTAGAGAGATTAATAGTACCTTTGGTAGCAGATAGAAAAATACTTCTGACTCCTATCATGTTCCTTTCCGATATTTTATAAACAAATCTGGTTAAACCATTTCCCAGGGTTTTCATATCCAGCAGCTCTCCTTTTCTTTTACCCATTTCCTGAGTAACAATGCCCACAAATTCATCTGGTACTTCAATATTAACTTCGACAAAAGGTTCTAGGGTAATTTTGTTTTCCTCTTTAAAAATTACTTGCGGTTTAGAAATCTCCATTTCGTAACCTTCTCTTCTTAATTTCTCAATAAGAACGGCCAAATGTAGTTCTCCTCGGCCTTTAACGATAAACTTTGCAGAGACAGGATCGGGTTCGATCTCCAGGCCGATATTGGTTTGTTTTTCTTTAATTAAACGTTCCTGAATTTGGCGGTTGGTGACAAATTTTCCTTCTCTTCCGGCAAAAGGAGAGGTATTGGCTCCGATCGTAATTTTCATAGTCGGAGGCGAAATTAAAACTTGTGGTAAGGCTTGGGTGAAACTGGGATCACAGAGGGTTTGGTTAACGTTTAAATCAGCCTTTGCCGCAACCGAAACGATATCTCCGGCATAAGCTTCTTCGATTTCTTCCCTTTTAATACCAATGCTGGTAAAGAGTTTCTCTACCCGAGCCGGTATCTTTTTTTCTCGGTCAACTATTACAAATGGTTGACCCTTTTTTATCTTGCCTTGCTTTATCTTGCCGATTCCTAATCTTCCCAAGTAGGGATCATAGTCGAGGGTCGAGATTAACATCTGAAATGGTTTATCCTGGTTTTTTTCCGGCGAGGGTACGTGCGTAATGACGGTCTCGAATAAAGGGGTCAAATCCGGCGTCGTAGGTAAATAGCGCTTCGGGAGGTCAAAAAAAACCTTAGCATCCCTGCCGACTGCATAAAGAGTTTTAAAATCAAGGTGCCCAGGATCTTTGGCCAAATGTAAAAATAAAGCTTCGGTTTGAGCCAAAACTTCTTCAGGTCGGGCTAATTTTTTATCTATTTTATTA
>JACQHK010000019.1 GCA_016199065.1 Candidatus Microgenomates bacterium
CCATAAAACTATTATATGTCTAATTTATCAAATGTGTCTAATTAGATGTGATTTACAATTTACCTGAGACAATTTACAATTACCTCTATGAAAATAATTGTGATCTACGGCACAAACTCAGGAGGGACTTACCTGGCCGCCCAAATTATTTCTGAGGCCTTAACCGGTTTGGGTCATCAGGTAACTATTAAAAATGCGACAGAAGCAGACCATCACGAACTGCAAAATTACGACTTAGTTGTGATGGGTTCTAATACCTGGAATTTTAGTAAGGAAGAAGGCTTGCCTCATGAAGAAATCAGAAAATTTCTTAATAAAATTTCCTATAACAACGTGCCGTTAGAAAATAAAAACTTTGCCGTTTACGGACTAGGTGACTCTTCCTATATGTATTTCTGCGGTTCGGTAGATGTCCTGGAGAAGTTTTTAAGCGAAAGGCAGGTAAAATTAGTTATTCCTTCGTTAAGAATCGATGGTTTCTATTTTCGGCAAGCAGAAAATACCGAAAAAATCAGACAATGGACAGAAAATTTGGGGAAGTTGGGGGTAGTGGGGGAATTGGGGGAGGATGGGTAGAGTTGACTTCCGCAGGGACTTTTGTCACAGTTAAATTATGAAGAGAATTCTCAACGAGCATTTGTTGTATGGTATTCTTCTCGGTTTGATCGTGGCTGCTGCGCGTTTTAAGCTTGATATCTCCTTAATTACTTTTTTCCTGGGTGCACTGATAGGTTCACAGCTGTTGTTAACCGACTACTTATTTCAAGTGTTTTTGGTTCAACCTGATTTGGAGGTAGCAAAAGACGCCAAAAAATTAGTTCGGGAAGGAAAGTATCTTGACGGTCTTAAATTAGTCTACCAAAGGCGAAGTGAAATCAGTAACTTAACTTTTCACACAATTCTTTTTCAAGTTGTGTTTTATGTTTTCTCTTTTTTTGTGGTGACCTCTTCCTACAGTGCCTTCGGCAAGGGTGTTGTTTTGGCAGCATTGTTATATCTTTTGAAGGAACAAATAAAAGAAATCAATGCTCAAAAAGAACTGAACAGGCAATGGTTTCAAAGAATTAATATTAATTTAACTCCCAAAGAACAAAAAATCTATGTGGGGATTGCTGTGGTATTATTTGTGATGTACACAATAATTTATATTTAACAACAACAGTTCTAAGAATTTTTCATTTAACATTTATCAATTATCATTCATTGATCATTTATTCAATTTAATAATTGAAAAAATAGAAATTGAATGAAAAATGACAAATAAAAATTGAAAAATAAGTTGTATGTTCCTTCTTCGCGACGATTCGCCATTAAAAAGTTTTTTAGGTACTTATCTTGCTTCCTTAATTGCCGACGGAGAAAACCTTCTCAAAACGATAGAAGAAGGTAACTCTTATTTTACCGACTATTCTTTTCTCGTTTTTCCCTTCGCCAAGGCTTATGAAGGATTTTTAAAAGATTTATTTTTTCGTTTAGGTATTATCAGCGAAAGAGAATATGCCGGACACCGTTTTCGTATCGGTAAGGCTCTTAATCCGGAATTGGAGAAACGTTTCCGTCATCGGGAATCAGTCTATGATCGTTTGGCCAATTACTGTCCCGGATCAAATATTGCTGATGAACTGTGGGATGTTTGGAAACGAGGCAGAAATTTAACTTTTCATTATTTTCCCCAAAATCATCATAAATTAGAACTGAAAGAGGCAAAATATTTAATTATTGATATTCTGACGGTAATGGAAAAAGCTCTAAGGGATTGTAAGGTGGAGAAGAAATCCGCGTTTTATGTCCAAGGATAATTTACCCCATATGACAGATATGTCATATTTGTCATATGGAAAGAAGAGAGTTAAAATTTGAAGATGATCAAAACCAAATCAGTGTCCATGACCCAAGTTTTTCACGACCCAAAGTTTAGAGGTAAACACGTGATTTTAGTCGCGGGAAAAGTTTATACTGCGGCCCGTGGTTCAACTGCGGCCAAAATTCTGGAAAAGTTAGAAAAAAAATACCCCAGGCAGACTCCCGAGTATGCATATATCCCTAAAGGAAAGAGCGCGATTATTTAGACCAGGGTGTAGCGTTTAGCGGTTAGGGTGTAGATATATGAAAGTGAGTTTCGATTATCAATATATAGGAGAAAGCTATTTCGGGAAAATCTACCGGCCTGTTGCTAAAGTTACTTTTAAATCTCCCAAAAGCAATGTTTATTTAACTACCTGGATGGTGGTAGATAGTGGTGCAGATCACACAATTTTACCTGCTAGTTTGGCTCAAAAACTGGATATTTTCCTAGAAAGCGATTGTCAAAAAGATATCACGGCAGGCATCGGAGGCGAACAAACAATTTATTTTTTAAAAAATAAAATCCAGGCGCAAATAGGTAAAATCAACAAAAAGGTACCCTTAGGTTTTTTGGATAGCAAAGATGTACCGCCACTTTTAGGGAGATTGGGATTTATGGAATTATTTGAGGTGACTTTAAAGAAAAATAAAGTGATTTTTAAAGAATAATTAAATTTTGGAGACGATCGTAGGTAGCTAACGATAGTGGATCGTAATATAATAAAAAATCCTAATATGCTTACTCTTCAACCCTACGGCGTTGTTTTGGCACTGGCAGGGGTGGTTTCTTATCTGGTTGCTAAGTATCGTCTTAAACGATATCAGTTAACCAATAACGATTTGGATAATTTATATCTCTTCATTGTTCCGCTTGCCCTCATTGGAGCAAGGATCTATCACGTGATCGATAAGCTTTCGTACTACCAAGAAAATCCCGGGGAGATAATAGCTGTATGGAACGGAGGATTGGGAATTTACGGAGCCCTTGCGGGAGGACTGGTAGGAATTCTGGGCCTTAAGATTTATATGTCATATAAGTCTAATAAGACATATCAGAAAGATAAATATGAGTTGATTAAGGTCTTTGATTTTCTTATTCCCTCAGTGGCCATCGCTCAGGCAATCGGCAGATGGGGAAATTTCTTTAATTTAGAAGTTTTTGGGGGCCCGACAAATTTACCCTGGGGATGGTATATCCCTTCTGAGCTCAGGCCGGCTTTTTGGAAAAATTATTCATACTTTCATCCTACCTTTGCGTACGAAAGCCTGTGGGCATTTGTAGGTTTTCTGGCCTTGTTAATGTTAGAAAGAAAATTTTACGTTGCAAAAAAGACGCCTACTTTGGGATTATTAACCGGTTTTTATTGCGTATGGTATGGAGTAGGAAGGTTTGCTTTGGAATTTTTGCGTTTTGATACTGCTGAGTTTAATGGAGTGAAAATTGCGCAAGTAATTAGCGTGGGATTAATTTTGGTTGGAATATGGTTGATGAAAAGGGTGAGAAAAAGATTTGCCTAGTTTGACACATTTGTCATCTATGACAAGTATGAACCGGTTACTGTGAAAAAGAAAATGAGGCGATGATTTTTTCCCGTAGACTTCGGGTACTTTCCTCAAGAGGCTTTTGCGAAAAAAGCGAGAGTTCAAAAACCGTTTTGCCGTCTGTTAGGAAGAATTCATCAAAATTTCCCTCACAATTTCTTAATTCATATTTAAGAGCTTCATATTTCCCTATGCGAATGGGTTTGATAGGAGTTAAGACGGCGCTGGTAGGGCACATATCCCGGTTGCCGTCATATGTTTTTTGTGCAGTGTCCTGAAATTTTTCTTTAAGCGCATCGGCCCGAGGAGTAACATAAAAGACTAAATTATTTGTCTGATCATTATTTAAAGGAATAATGGTTCGTATCACTGTCGTTTTGGGATCGGTCTGACCAAACACATTTGTTTTAGCCTCTTTGGGTATGGAAAAAGAGATGCCGATATTTTTTTGGGAAAAAGTTTGCCACTGTGTGCTGGTCGGAGCATATTGATAAACAGTAAACGTTTTGAAAAAAGCCAACGTCACAGCGATAATCGTAAGAGCGGAAACGAAATACAAATAGACCGCTGCAAGAGAACGGATGGGAGAACGCGGGATTTTTTTCGCGGGGGCAGTTAGTTTTTTAATATTATCCTCCTGAAATCATTGTAAGGTGACGGGAAACTTTTTGTCAACGCTTTATACTTCTCAAACTCAGGTTTGAATCAGTATAGACATTTTTTCTTCTAAGTAGTAAAAAGAAATTGTGGCAAAAGGAACAAAACTTCAGGGGAAACAACTACTTTTAACCGGACCTGTTATTATGATAAGGCGTGAGCCAGCGGAACCAAAGGACAGGGGAAAAGAAAATAAGCCATTAGGGAGAAGCGAACTTTCACAACGCCTGGCAGCTGCCGTAGAAAATGAATTAAAAGAAAACGGTTCAGACGGAAGACTAACTTTGACCAACGCTTGGCGAAGAGTGCGGAAAGAGAGCCAATAAGTACCGTCTTGACAAAAACAGTAGATTTATAATATACTCCCCCCTAGTATGACAGATGCAGTCTTGGGAAAGCTACGAAGGATTGAGGGGCAGGCTCGCGGTATCACTCAAATGTATCAGGAAGGCAGAAGTTGTCTGGAGATAGTTCAGCAAATTGCCGCGACCAGAAGCGCCTTGTCGGGTGTTGCCAAAGATCTTTTAACTGACGAATCTGTTCGTTGCGCTAACTCAAAAAGCGGCAAAGAAAAATTAGAGAAAACTTTAAAGAGATTGTTTGAAATTGCTTAGAATTAATTTTCAAATTTTCAAAATAAATCTAAACTTTCAATTTTCGAAAAATGCAATTTAAATCTTGAAAATTGTTTGCAAAATTACGAAAATTGAAAATTAAGTTCTAAATTATAAACTTGAAAAGGAGGATACATGTCTGGCATTGTATTAACAGATGCTAATTTTGAGGAAGAGGTCTTAAAATCTGATCTTCCTGTTTTGGTTGATTTTTATGCCGATTGGTGCGGACCGTGTAAACTAATCGCCCCGGTTTTAGAAGAATTGGGCAAGGAATATCAGGGTAAATTAAAAATAGGTTCACTGGATGTAGATTCCAACAATTTAACTGCCTCCAAATACGGAGTGTTAAGCATTCCTACTTTATTATTCGTTAAAAAAGGCGAAGTGGCGGGTTCTTTAGTCGGATTTAGACCCAAAGAGAAGTTGGTAGAGGAGATTAATAAGATAATTTAATTTTCAAATTTTCCCAATTTTGCCTGCCCAGCTGGCAGGCGGGCAATTTTCCAAAGAATTTTCAAGATTCAATTTTTGAAAATTAATAAATTGAGAATTGAATGAAAATTTGAAAATTGTAAAATTGAAAATTAATTTGTATGTACGATGTTATTATCATCGGTTCGGGACCCGCCGGTTTGACAGCCTCAATTTACACAATTCGTGCCTCCTTAAAAACTTTGGTAATTGCCGGTAATAAACCCGGTGGTCAACTCATGCTCACCACTTTAGTTGAAAATTACCCGGGTTTCCCCGAAGGGATAAATGGTCCTGAGTTAATGCAAAACATGCGAAAGCAGGCAGAAAATTTGGGTGTAGAGTTTGTCGACAAAGATGCGGTAGAAATTGATGTAGCTAAACACCCCCTTGCGGTTTACACCAAAAATCCCGCCGAAGTCGATCGTTCAATTTTTTCCGGCGTCAAAGTCGCCGGGTCGGCGACCGGCTCCTCAAAAATAGAAACGATCTCCTCGCAGGATTTTTTTCAGGCAAAATCCTTAATTATTGCCTCCGGTGCTGATACTAGATGGTTGGATGTTCCCGGAGTGGAGAGGTTGATAGGTAGAGGGGTATCCTCCTGTGCTCCTTGTGACGCTTTTTTCTTTCGTAATAAAAATGTCGCGGTGGTTGGGGGAGGAGATAGTGCTATGGAAGAAGCCCTGGTTTTATCGAAAGTGGCTAGGGAAGTGACGATTATTCATCGCAGAAGCGAATTTAGGGCAAGTAAGGTCATGCAGGACAGAGTTTTTAAAACTGCCAACATCAAAGTGGTTTGGAATACTCTTATAGAAGAGGTTTTAGGTGAAAATAATGTGACGGGATTAAAACTTAAAACCGGAGACAAGATTTGGGAAATGCCCATAGACGGAATTTTTGTGGCCATCGGCCACCGTCCCAATACCGAAAAATTTATCGGTAAAATTGACGTTGATGACAAAGGTTACGTCAAAAGAGAAGAAAAGTATGAACAAGGCAGGTTAAAGTATTGGTCCGCAACGAGCGTCCCTGGAGTATTTGTGGGTGGCGACGTGCATGACTATAAATACAAACAAGCAGTTACTGCCGCTGCCTTTGGCTGTATTGCAGCACTAGATGTTGAAAAGTGGTTGATGGAAGGAGATTAGTAATTTTCCGGGATAGGTTTACGCAGGGCAAATTCTAATTCCAACATTAATTTCTTGGCGCTTTTATTTACTTTAGACATTCTTTTATCTGGGACTGCATTGGGGACATCCGCTCCCCGAAGAGATTCTTCGGCCAAGTGATGCATTAATTGTATTCCTCCGCCATCGTTGTTCAACGCTTCTGTCAAAGAGACTGCCTTTCCGTTTTCTAGATTAACTTTTATTACAGATCCGCCGTCCTGTGCCTGAAATTGCCTTCCTGCTGGTTGGATATTATAAAAAGTATCAATAAACTGGGCGGATTCTTTGTCGATGATGATATTACCTTCCCGATCCAGATCAAAATTTAGAGAAAGCCGATTGTTTAAATCACCAAACTCGTCAGCCCGGGCACCTAGCCGGGCAACTGGCAAGCCATTCTCTCGCTGATTAAATGAATAAATATTTACATGACCTTTTCCTTCCCGAACCGGAATATCTGCAACAATTAGGCCATGTTCTAATCGTAAACAGAGTCTTTCCGTGGTTATATCGTCTCTATATTCAGGAATCCAAGTGCCAGTGGGTTGAAAACCTAAATTAGGTTCGATAATTGCCGTGTGGATTAAAGAAGAAACATCTAAAAACCGCTGCCTTATTGTGGGATTTTCTGAGTTTCGTGCAATATTTCTAGCAGTTACGAGATAACCATAGAGGCCATACGGTTCAACGACGGAGGCTATTTCAGGAGTGGCACGTACTAGAAATCCTCGACCGGGTGTATGTATATCGATTTTCGTTTCTTCGAATGTGGAATTAGGTTTAATAAAATAATTTACATTTACAGTTTCACCTTCTTGCCCGACAGGCAAGATCAAAGTTGTTTCTCGACCCTTTCTTGCGAGCTCTATCCTTGCGCTTCCCTTAGGGTTTTCCGCTACAGTTGATAATTCAAGGCGTGTTAACACATATAAATTATACTATAAGACAATAAATAAGTCTAATATGGCAAATGGGTCTAATAAGACAAATAAGAAGAAAATAAATTAGGGTTTGGCAATCTCCCACAAAATATCAAAAATCTGCTTTTGCGTCTTGGCAATCTCCGTGTTGTGGATTTCAATGGCAAAATATTCACCGCCCACATAGTTATAAAAAGCAAAGACGTCGTTGTAAATATAGGTGTCGTGATTAATCTCCAGCTTTTTGGGTGGAATCTGCCTGCCGCGATAAAATTTGTCCAGATAGGTCTTATTTGAGGTATATGACTTATCCGTGTCGGGTACATTTTGAATTTCCCGATGATGGATTAGGTGCTCAACATGTTCCTGGCGGAGTTTTTCAGCAAAATCACGTCCTACTCCCTCGTTCCAATCGCCAAAGCCGTACCCGACAACTTCGCCTTTTGCTTTGGTCGTGTTCCAAAGGAATTGCCTTAAACCTTCCTGTCCGCGGAAATAGACCACTTCTGTTGGGGAGGTGGCAGACGAGATTAAACTATTTAATTCTTTTTTCAGGTCGGGCAATAAATTTTTGAGAGACAAAACATTTTGTTCTTTTTCTATTAATAATTTGTCTAACGTGTCTAATGAGGCTGATTTGACTAATACTTTATGCTGATCAATTATTTCTTCCACTAACCCCAGTTCTTTTAATCTGTCTAATAAGCGATAGATAGTCGTTCTGTTTAAAGAAGTAAAACGCGATAACTCCAAAGGTGTAGCTCGTTCTCTTTTTAAAACCTCCAGATAAATTGTTGCCTCTTTTTCATTGAGGCCAAACCTTTCGAGCATTCTGTTCATCATAATGAACAACAAGTTTACTATAAATAAGGCTTAAAGTAAAGTTGTTGATTAAATATGTCCAGCTTGATTAACAATATGAAAATAGTAATTCTGGAACCAGAAGTGAAATTTAATTCTGCGCAAAAAGACAAGTTGAAAAAACTTGGCCAGGTAATTTTTGCTAATCCCAATGACTATTCAACCGATGAATTGGTTAAACTCTGTCAGGACGCAGATATTTTGGGACCAGGACCGGATGGTTTTGGAGGTTTTGAAAAAGCCAAAGAGAATTTAAACAAATTATTAGTACATCTTCCCAAATTAAAAGGTTTGGCTTTACCCTCGACATCTTATGGATGGGTAGACATAGAATATTGCCGTCAAAGACATTTACCCGTTTCCAACATCCCCCATTACTCACGAGAATCGGTCGCCGAACACTCTTTCGCTTTATTGTTGTGTCTTGCCAAACGAATTATCGAGACCGACCGCTTAACGCAAAAAGGTCAATATCAACTGCAAATGGGTTTTGAATTAAAAGACAAAACCTTAGGCATCATTGGTTTGGGCAGTATTGGCAGTAGGGTGGCAGAGTTGGGTTTAGCGGTCGGCATGAAAGTTATTGCTTATAACCGCTCCAGAAAAAAACAAAAAGGGGTGGATATGAAATCTTTTAAAGAAGTTTTAAAACAATCAGACGCCCTCTCGATCCATCTAACCGATTGTGAGGCAACCAGAGGAATTATTGGTAAAAAAGAAATTTCCCTTATGAAAAAGGGCGTTATTTTGGTAAATACTGCAGACAGAAGTATGGTGGACGAAAAAGGGATGGCAAAAGCTTTGAAAGCACGAAAAATATCGGGTTATGCGGCGGAAGTTGAGGATTTGGAAAATACACCTTTAGTAAAGATTAACAGAGCAATTTTAATAAGAGGTTTTGGCTGGTACACGAAAGAAGCACTGAATAATCTAGTGGAGACTTGGATTGATAATATAGAGAAAATGATTAAAGGAAAACCGCAGAATTTGGTTAGTTGGGGAGATTAGGGCCTCCTTCGCCAAGGCTACGGAGGGTAAAAGGGTTTTGGGGAGTTTGGGAAAGTTGATAATTTTGCTCGCCGCGATTGGGAGCGTCGATACCGAGGAGCCTGACAGTTAAACCGTTGGAAATAGTGAAGGTATCGCCGTCGATAATCGAAACAGCCATGGTTTTATCAGGGAAAATGGTCTTAATTTCGTAGTAGTTTTTAATCTTGTCTATGTTTTGCCAACCCGTCCAGCCCAAAACTGAGGCGATGATTAAACCAGCAATTAACACCTTGGGCACTTTTTTCTTTTCCAAATACTTGGCTGTGAGTTTTTTGGGGCATTAAAAATATCTTACTATGAAACCTTATTTATTTTGAATTGATTTCATGGAGCAATAGCAGATCGTAGCCTCATTTCAATGAGACATCGAATATTATCTGGTAAGTGATTCTTTTACAAATTGGACCACATCTCTTACATTTCTTCCCAGTCCACCTGCAAAGCGTATTGGATTTAACTCCAAGACTGTAGCAGCATAACCCGGAGCCCTTTCTATTATAGTTCTTGTTATGGCCCGAATTTCGGGATTTGTCTGTGGTTTCATAATGGCCTGATAATCCCCATTTGTAGAAACTTGTAAATGGTGAATATTGACCAAAGGTAATATTTGTCCCAGAAAATTAAGTCTTTCACCTGTATGTCTCAAGCCTATTCTGTCACAGAAGGGTTTCCATCTTCTTTCACTACTATCAAGCGTTAATGATAAATAAGGATGTCTTTCTTGTAGTCGTTTAAAAGCATCAACCGCCTGTTGGGCTGTTCTTATGGGAATTCCTAATTCCTGCTCCATTTCTGCTATGGTGGCCGGAGAATATAATTCTAAAGATTTACCATCAGAGTATCCTTGAAGGGTGTGAGTGACTATCAGTGGGTTTCCATTAGCTTTCTGGATACGCCTTAAGGCGGCATGGTCTGTTTGGGGATCACCCCAACGATTGTGTGAACAGGTAAAATGGTCAGCCAATAAAATTGGATCTCCTGTTGCTTTCTTCCTCTCAATTTCTCCACCCCAACCTTCGTGTAACGAGGTAACAGGTACTCCCACGCGACCGTTATTATCAATAGCGACTTGAATGACCGGCTTGGGAGCGGAAACTTCCATCTTGTGGATTCCCTGGGCTCTCGCCAGGGCAAAAGTAGTTTTTGGCCGTAATACAAAAGCCTCGGGAAGAAAGGTGGTTGTTGCAACAGAGATTGTCGGTCTTCTTTCTTGTGGACATCCAGCCATAGAGATGATAGATTATAATGATCAAAAAGAGCTTTGTAAAGCTCATAATAAAACTATTTATATATGCAAGCTAACGATCTTGACAAGCAGGCAATTGATTTGCATAAAAAATATCAGGGAAAACTGGAAACCACTGCTAAGGTTGGCGTTACCAACAGAAAAGAACTCTCCTTGGCTTATACCCCGGGTGTAGCTGCAGTTTGCAAAGAAATCCAGTACGATAAACACTTAGAAAATGAGTTAACGCTTAAAGGAAGAACGATTGCTGTGGTTACTGACGGGAGTGCGGTGTTAGGTTTAGGAAATATCGGACCAGAGGCAGCCATGCCGGTGATGGAAGGGAAAGCCTTGCTTTTTAAGACCTTCGGCGGGATTGACGCGTTTCCCATCTGCCTGGCGACGCAAGAAACGCAGAAAATTATCGAGATAGTGAAAAACTTGGCTCCGACCTTTGCTGGAATCAATCTGGAAGATATTTCTGCGCCTCGTTGTTTTGAGATAGAAGAGTCGTTACAAGACATTGGCATTCCCGTAATGCATGACGATCAAGCAGGTGCAGCGATCGTGACTTTAGCAGGATTATTAAACGCTGCCAAAGTGGTGGGTAAACCGTTGAAAGAGATGAAAGTGGTCATCAGTGGGGCTGGAGCAGCAGGGATTGCCATTGCCAGAATGGTATTATGTTTGTCTTTTGAACAAGGAATGTGTACACCAGTCAAAGACCTCATCATGGTTGATAGTCAAGGGATTATTTTAGAAAACAGCAATAAATATAAAGCAGAAATTGCCAAACATTCGAATAAAGAAAAAATTACAGGGGGATTAAGAGAGGCTCTCAAAGGAGCGGACGTTTTTATCGGAGTTTCCAAGGGAAACATTTTAACCGCAGACGCTATCGCGTTAATGAATAAAAATCCCATTGTTTTTGCCATGGCCAATCCTGTTCCCGAGATTATGCCCGAGGAAGCTAAAAAGGGCGGGGCAGCCATAGTGGCTACTGGCAGAAGTGACTATCCAAACCAGATCAATAACCTGTTGGCTTTCCCCGGGATATTTAAGGGAGTTGTGGGAGTTGGGGCGGAGAAGATAACCAATCGGATGAAATTGGCAGCCGCATTAAAATTGGCCAGTTTGGTGCCCAATCCTACTTTTGACAAGATTATCCCTTCGGTTTTTGAAAAAGGCTTAGCCGAAGAAGTGGCCAGGGTAGTGGCTGAGGCAGTATAATAAGAACATGTATCGAATTTCTTCTCTAGGTTATCTTTTAGGAATTCATCTACTCTCTGTTTTAATCGCTTTCTGTAATGCTTGGTTATTTACCAATGTTATCGGCCCCAGAATTCCTTCTGAACTCGAAGTTTATTCCAACACCGTCGCCTTAACCTTGGGAGTAATCTGGCTCTTTTTTTCCACCAGTATTTGGTTGAGAACTGACGAAGAGACCAAACTGACTGCCGAGGCCATTGACAAAAAGGACAAAGCAATGTTTTTAACTCAAGCATCGAAGCGTTTGTCTCCGGGAATTTGGCTTTTGTATTTTGAAATTACCGTGTTAACTTTATTGGGTTTTGACCTGTTTCATGTAGAAAGTGAAGGTATGATGGCGGGAATGATTATTAACTTACTGATTTCCTTTTTAGTCTCCTTAACATTTATTATCAATTATGATTCCGACGATTCGCTGACGGGCATGATCGTAGTTTATAACACCCAAAAAATTCCCCGGGAATGGTTGAACGAATTGGAAAGGATTTTTGGTAAGAATAAAATTTAAAAGTATAAAAGTTTAACCCATCTGACGGGTTAAACTTTACTCGTCCACTTTCATCGTTTTGAGCGTTTCCACCATTTGGTCGATGGTTTGGTTATAGGACATGCCGTTTGCTGCTGCCGCTTGTTTTATTTGTTCTGGGGTTAAGACAATATTTCTTTTATCGCCCATATTGTCTTCCGGCATTCCGCATCCGCAGTTTAAACACATTTTTCCTCCCTTCGCCCCGCGCAGTCCACCGATTCGGCGGACGAAGTGGGGTTCAAACCTTTTAAATAAATAATTAAATTACAGCTCGGCTTCGGGAGGCAAACCTCCCTTATTTAAAATACTTAATACTGAATACTTTATACTTAAATAAATAAGAAGAAGTCAAGGACAAAAAATAAATGTCAAATAATACCAATAATCCAATACTACCAATGCTGATTACTTAAAGATTGGGTTATTGGATATTTGATTTAGTATTATCGGAGTATTTTGTTTTGATTTTCTTATAGACATAAACGGGAAATTTTTGTTAAGCTGATTTTATGTGGTTTGCCCGCCTTCGTTCAGGTTCGTCCCACTTCGCCAAGGCTACGCGGGACGAAACTTCACTACGGTGGGTTTAAGAAACGCTAAATGAAATCGATGTCACATCGTAGCCGTGTTTCGATGTGACATCGAAATATTTAAGGAGGTGAATAAAATATGGCAAACGGTAAAAAAGGAAGTGGCTTATTGGCTGCCGGTGTCATTGGTTTAGCAGTGGGTGCTGTCGGCTCTCTGGTCGGAATGTTTTTGTCTAAGGAAGAAAACAGGAAAAAAGTTGTTCGTGAAGCTAACGTTTTGAAAAAACAGGGCGAAAAGACTTTCAAAGAATTAGAATCAAAGGCAGTATTGCTTCGCAAAAAAGTTAAAGCAGCTAAAAGAAAATAAGCTTCATCAGTCGGTAGTCGCTGGTCTTACCTGAGAAGTTAATTTGGAAGTTATCAAGACCAAAGACTATTGGCTAAAGATCGCTGATTGGAAAAGAAAGCAAAGAAAGATTTTCCTTGCTTCACTTTCTTACTTTAAAGAAGTAAAATATTATTATGGATCAGTCCTCAAAGACGCCCAATATAGTTTTTGAGAAACCAGAAAAAATAAGTCCTCCTACTCTTGAAAGACTTCAAAAAATTGCCGTTACTTTTGCCCAAAAACTATACAAACGTGCGCCGATTGAAAGGATGGAGATCACTTTTAATGAAGTAAAAGCCTCATTTAGAAGACCTATTTCCTTCATTACTTCTTTAAAAGTTAAATTTTTTAACGGTGCAAATCTTTTTTCCCGATCCGAGCATAAATCGGCTATCACCAGTCTTCACCAAGCCATTGCCAAAGTGGCAAAACAATACAGAAGGAAAGTACACAAGGAAAATTAATTAATATGTCCTATATGACATATGTGTCCAATGTGACATATTTGATTATTTTATGCTAGCCAAAATTAAGACAAAAAAACTGGTCGCGAAAGGAACATTATTGGTTGAATTTGACCTACTTGGACAAACCGTTAATTTCCAACCCGGCCAGTTTTTCTTTATCACCTTACAAGCGATGCCCTACACGGATGAGCGAGGAAACAGAAGGCATTTTACAATTGTTAACTCTCCTACAAAAAATGACATTTTAAGTTTTACAACCAGATTAAGAGAGAGTGCCTTTAAAAAAACCATTAAGGAGTTACCAAACGGTAGTGAAGTAGAGGTTGGGCCGATAAAAGGAAATTTTATTTTACCCGCTAAAACTATCTTTCCGTTAGTTTTTGTTGCCGGAGGAATCGGTATTACCCCTTATCTTTCGATGTTGAGATTTATTAAAGATAAAAAACTTCCCTACGATATTACGCTGTTATATTCAAACCCCGATGAAGAGTCAGCAGCATATTTGGAAGAATTAAAGTCTTTAGAAAAAGAAATACCCCGCTTTAGGTTGGTTTTAACCATGACTAAACAAGACAGTTGGCAAGGAGAAAAAAGAAGAATCGACGGAGAGTTCGTTAAAAAGTATCTGTCCGATTATCGGCATCGGCAGTTTTTTATAGCGGGACCGCCGGCTATGGTAGAAGGAACAAAAAAAGAACTATTGCACTTAGGAATTGGTGAAGAAAAAATTAAAACAGAAAACTTCACAGGATACTAATGGAAAATTACCAATTTTCAGTTTTCGCTCCGTCGCTAAAGCTTTGAAGCGTCGGCGACAATTTTCAATCAAGATCTATTTTGGTAATTTTTAAAAATTAGTTAATTTAAAATTGATTGGAAATTGAAAATTAGAAATTAATCTACTGGGATCACGCTCAGTCTGACAATACCCGCGCTAAGGGTGGGGGAGTATTGAAGAACCTGCAACTTTCTACTAGAATATTCTCCTTTCTATGACAATTACCAAATATACAGCTGAAATAGTGGAAAATACTTTGTTTTCACCAATTGTTCGTCATTTGACTCTTTCCTTGATTGATCCAAGAGAAATCAATTTTACCGCCGGACAATACGCTACTTTTATCATCAGTCCATCAGCCCGGCGATCGTATTCTTTTTGTTCTAATCCCCGCATAAAGAACATTGTTGAACTTTGTACAGATAATTTGCCACAAGGGGTTGGTTCTTCATGGTGGAATAAATTACACGTTCATAACCAGGTGGAATTTTTAGCCCCTCTAGGAAAATTTATCGTTGATATAAACTTAGAAAAAGAAAAAATTTTTATTGCCACAGGAACGGGAATTGCTCCCATCAGAAGCATGATTCTGGATTTATTGGAAAACCAAAAATATAAACAACCTCTGAGGTTGTTTTTCGGAGTTAGAAATGAAGAAAATAAGCTTTTTTTTGAACACTTCAGGCAATTAGAAGATAAGTATCCTAATTTTATTTTTCAACCGGTTATTTCTCAACCAAATGGTGAATGGCAGGGTGAGAAAGGTAGGGTTAATGACCTTGTTTCCAAAACGGAGCCAAAGTCTTTAAACAGATCAGAATTTTATTTGTGCGGCAGTCATAGTATGATAGTGGGCATAAAAGAACAATTAATGACAATGGATGTTAATCAGGAAGATGTTCATTTTGAACAATTTTATTAAATAGATATAGCAATTTTCAAATTTTCCAATTTACAATTTTACAAACAATTTCCAAGTATTAAATTTTCAAATAAACTAATCATATTTTTGAAAATTAAAAATTAAAGATTGTCTGAAAATTCGAAAATTAAGAAAATTGAAAATTAGCAAAGGAGTCACATGTTAAATAATCCTTTCCAAAATGCCCTTGATCAGCTGCAAAAAGCAGCTTCTTATTTAGAAAAAGATTCTTTTTCCAAACTGGAAATCTTGAAGAATCCGGAAAAAGTGATTGAAGTTACCTTTCCCATAACCATGGATGACGGATCGGTACGAATTTTTGAAGGATATAGAGTACAGTTTAATAGTGCCAGAGGACCATACAAGGGAGGAATAAGATTTCATCCGCAAGTGTCAATGGATGAAGTCAAGGCATTGGCTTTTTGGATGATGATGAAATGTGCAGTAGTGAATTTGCCCTTAGGAGGTGGAAAAGGTGGGGTAACTGTTGATCCTAAACAACTTTCCGAAAAAGAACTGGAAAGATTATCACGTGGTTATATGAAAGCAATTGCCAGAGACGTGGGTCCTTTGGTTGACGTTCCCGCACCCGATGTCAATACCAATCCGCAGATTATGGCCTGGATGGTAGATGAGTACCGAAAATTCAAAAATCAAAATTCAAAAATCAAAATTGACAAGAAGAATGAGGGGCCGGAAGTGTTAGCGATGATTACTGGTAAACCCGTCAATAAGGGAGGCAGTGAAGGAAGAACAGAAGCAACAGGAATGGGAGGAATGTTCACTTTACAAGCGGTATTAAAAAAATTGTCTTTAAGTTCGTCTGCCCACTTTTCTGCGGCGTCAAAAGTCGCCGATTCGGCGACCGGCTCCTCTAAAATTGGAGCAAACGCACCCCGACAATTAATTGTTGCAGTGCAAGGTTTTGGGAATGTAGGATTTTTCGTCGCAAAACTGTTATCCGAAAAGGGTTTTAAGGTAGTGGCAGTTTCTGATAGCAAGGGAGGAGTTTATGTTAAACAGGGGATCGATGTGGAAAAAACCTTGGAATGTAAAAAGAAAAACGGACATCTGGAAGGTTGTTATTGCAAGGAAGGAGCTTGTGATTTGGCATTCGGAAAAAGAATTACCAATCAGGAGCTTCTTGAATTGCCGGTAGATATCTTAATTCCCTCGGCTTTAGAAAATCAGATTACCAAAGAGAACGCGCCTAAAATCCAAGCTAAAATTATTTTAGAAATGGCCAATGGACCAACAACTCCGGAGGCAGACGAGATCTTACATAAAAGAGGAATAATCGTCATCCCCGATATTTTAGCCAACGCCGGTGGAGTAACCGTATCTTATTTTGAATGGTATCAAAACAGGAATAATCAAAGATGGTCTAAAGATAAAGTTAACCAAAAGTTAAAGGAAGTGATGAATGAATCAGTTGACAGTGTGTGGGCAGAAAGTCAAAAACACCGTATTCCGTTAAGAACGGCAGCTTTTATACTTGCGACGAAAAGAATTTTGAGTAAGATAAAATAGAGTATAATAAAAAATAATTTCAAATTTACGAATTTTCGTATTTTCCCCGGCCTCGCCAAGCGAAGCGGGGCGGGCAAAACAAGTTTCAATTTACTAATTCCTGCCTGCCGGCAGACAGGTTCGAAAATTGATATTGAGAATTTTTTAGAAAATTGTGAAAATTACGAAAATTGAAAATTAATTTATGATAGCAAAAGTATCCTTACCTTTATTAGTAATTGTACTCGTAGCCTACTTTTTGGTGGGTAGCTTTTGGACAGAAGTAAGATTATTAAAGGGAGAAAAATCATTTTTAACCTTTGCTCAACCTGTTAGCCAACAACCGATTGCGCCTTCGAAAGTAGATATAAAAATAAAGAACGACGACCCAATTCTTGGCAACAAAAACGCCCCCCTTACTTTGGTGGAATTTGCTGATTATCAATGTCCTTTTTGCGGGGCAACTTCCGGCTTAAACCAAGAAATGGTTTCTTATATGAAACAGTATGACGCCACCTGGGAGCCTCTTCTTCCCAATTTACTGAAAGACTATATAGACAAAGGCAAGGTTAAACTGGTCTATAAGGATTTTGCTTTTTTAGATGATGGAACAGCCAAAGGCGAGTCACATTTAGCCGCCATGGCCGCCCACTGTGCCGGCGATCAAGACAAATATTGGGAATTTCATGATTATTTATATTCACATCAAAATGGTGAGAATAAAGGAACTTTTTCGGGAGATAATTTAAAAAAATTTGCCGGGGAACTAAAACTTGACGTGTCAAAATTTGCAACTTGTTTGACAGAAAATAAATATTTGAAAAAAGTACAGGAAAGTACGCAAGAAGGTAGGAAATATGCCGTCAACGGAACTCCAACGGCTTTTCTGGAAGGGATAATGATGACTGACGAAAGTGGGCAGTCAGGTGCTTTTCCTTATTCTATTTATAAAACAAAAATTGACCAAGCCTTACAATCTAAGAAAAAGTTTATCTTTTTTTAAATGAAAAATATAAATCAACGGGTAGGTGTTTTTGTCGATGTATCAAATTTGTATCATAGCGCCAAAAATATCTATCACTCCAGAGTAGATTTTTCCATACTATTAAAAGAAGCGGTAGCCGGGCGGCAGCTTATTAGAGCTTTTGTCTATGTCGTAAAAGCCGATATTCCCGAAGAACAAAATTTTTTTGAGGCCTTAAAATTTGCCGGTTTTGAAATTAAAAGCAAAGAACTGCAAGTCTTTGCCGGTGGAGCTAAAAAAGGCGATTGGGATGTGGGAATTACGGTTGATGCTATTACCTTATCGCCGAAACTGGATGCAATTGTTTTGGTAACCGGTGACGGCGATTTTATTCCTTTGGTAAGGTATTTAAAAGGCACTACGGGATGCCGCGTTGAATTAATGTCTTTCGGGACAAGCACTTCAGCTAAATTAATTGAGGAAGTGGATGAATTTATCGATATGGATAAAGAGTTAAAGAAATTTTTATTACCGAAGAGTCGTGTCTTTAAACCTTTTGATCGATAGGCTATGATTTATTTATGGAGACCAAACTGCCTAAGGATAAAGCGAAAAAAATCAATCTACTTTCCCCAGTTTTTCTAGTCCTTATTTTTATTCTGCTTTCTTTATTGTCGGCGATAGTTTTTTTCATCAATAGTTACTCCACTGCGCAAATTGATCTTGGTTTTGAGACTAATAAAAAAGAATATTACAATTTTGAAAAATTAATCTTTTCATATAATTTGCACAATCTAAAGAATCGCAATTTAGAAAACATTGTGGTTAATTTTAGTCTTTGTAACTTATCAAAAACGGAGTGCAAAGTTTTCTATACCAAAGAAATCCCCGTTCTTAAGGGTAAAGACAATATTGTACGGAAAGAGGAATTACCTCTTATTAATAATTTTTCGGAATTTGGCACAAAGTCGGCGATTTTTTATGTCTTTTTAAAAAATCAACCCGAAAAAATTCTTTCACAACAAGAACAGCAAATTACTCTTAAGAATCTAGCCTCAGAACTTTACCTTAATTTGGAATTAAACGGAACGTTTTTTAATACCGGCGATTTCGTAAAGTTAAATTATAATTTCAAAAATTTAACCAAACTTACTCTGGGTAAGGAAAATTTTAGCCTTACTATAAATTATGCTGGACCGGTGGAACGGGCTGCAGGAACAGGGAATATCATTAAAGATTTGTCACAAGATATTAACCCGGGGCAAAGCTTAAGCGGAGAAGACTCCTGGGTTTTGAATGATTTTGCGAACCGGTTGGGAGGTATTTATAACGTCTCTTTATATTTTGCTTTTAAAGACGAAGACGGTAAGTTGCTTAGGATAGCAGACATTGTGCGTCAAATTCAGTGGCCGTAGCTTTGCTCCCTTGACAAGGCCAGCCTGATTCTATATATTAATCTTTGCCTTTGGAGGCAAGAAAACCACTAAATGAGAAAAACTGCAATAAAATTTACGACAACTACTAAAATAGCAGGTTTTTACTGTCCGTAAAAGAAGAGTGGTGGTTAACTTTCTTGCCGACCGAAAGGTCGGATTTTTAGTTTTAAAGGGGAAATCGGGCCCGCCCCGATAGGATCGGGGCCCGAAGTTTAGCAGGTTGAACGCTTCGTTTGCAACGAAGAGGTAAGGGGTTCGAGTCCCCTCGGGTCCACACTTACATTTGAATTTGTCAAATTTGACAGATAAGACATATCTGACAAATAAGTTAGCAATTTACCTTTGCTTATCAAAGTAAACAAAAGTAAGCCGCTAAAAAATAAGACGCACTTTAAAAACTGAATCATACTCAACAAACTAAGGTTTGTTTGGGTATAAACCCATCTAGTCAGACTTTTCGCCCCGGTGGGCATTAAATCTGGACATGATGGGGTACATGTAGGCAAAAAGAATAAGAAATTAAAGATTGATTAAGAGAAAAATAAAACAAGATGTCCGAAAGGGATCTCTTGTCCCCACTATGTCCCGCTGAGCGGGACTACGCGGGGTATAAATTAAGCAGTGCTACAAATAATGCAGACAGCGGATGCCTTGGTACAAACTGCCGAAGAAGGACGCATCTGGCGGCGATACTCGTCGGGTAGGAGCCAAAATCCTTTGATCCGACGGTTTCCGAATGGGGCAACCCTTCCTGCTTTGCAGGAGAATCAACAGTGAATTAATAGCTGTTGGTGGGGAACCTGGGGAACTGAAACATCTTAGTACCCAGTGGAAAAGAAAATAACATGATTTCCTAAGTAGCGGCGAGTGAAAGGGAAACAGCCTAAACCCTCCTTCGCTCTTTGCTCCGCAAAGAGCTTCGGAAGGGCAAGCTCGTATGATGAAATAGAGCATGCCCACCGTAGCTTAAACGAAGTGAAGAGCGGAGGTGGGGGTTGTAGGGTTTACCACAATAGATGGTAGAGGATAAAAGAATGCTTCGGAATAAGCAACCATAGAAGGTGAAAGTCCTGTATTTAAAATCCAAAACCACTAGGTGAATACCTGAGTACTATGAGGCACGATTAAACCTTGTAGGAATCTGGGGCGACCACGCTCTAAGGCTAAATACAGTTTGTGACCGATAGTGAACTAGTACCGCGAGGGAAAGGTGAAAAG
>JACQHK010000003.1 GCA_016199065.1 Candidatus Microgenomates bacterium
CGGTTCTACTTGGCCAGGACATCTTGGTTTGTTTTTAGACAGAAACCTCTTTTCTTTTTTTGCCGGAAAAATTAAGAAAAGAATAATTATTGTCGCGGGAACGAATGGGAAAACAACCACTTCTAAGATGATCCGGGACGTTTTGGAAAAAAAAGGCAACTTAGTGCTGCACAATGAGTCAGGAGCTAATTTATTAAATGGCATTGCTTCTGTGTTTCTGACAAATTATTCATTTAAGACAAAATATATTGCCGATTATGCGATTTTTGAGATTGATGAAGCGACGCTGTCTTCGTTCTTAGCAGCTTTCAACCATCACGAATTGACAGTAGTTTTACTTAATCTGTTCAGGGACCAGCTGGACAGGTATGGTGAAGTTGATAATATTGCCCGTCGCTGGCAGGAAACGGCAAAAAAATTAGATCGCAGCTGTATATTAATTTTAAACGCTGACGATCCTCAAATTGCCAGCATCGGAGATAAGGTTTTCTGTCCTTTGCTATTTTTCGGCATGGAGAACGAAAAATTATTTTTAGCAGAGGAAGAGCACGCCACTGATTCTGTTTATTGTTTAAATTGCGGCAGCAGGCTTTCTTATGAAGGTATTTATTATTCTCACGTTGGCATTTGGTCATGCCCTAATTGCCAAGCTAAAAGGCCAAAACCAACCTTAAGCCTAATATCAGCTGTCTTACCAGGTTTGTACAATTATTACAACACCTTGGCGACTATATTAACTCTTGATTCTCTGGGAATTTCCCAACTTCACGCACAAAACTTATTAAAGGAATTTAAACCAGCCTTTGGTCGGCAGGAGGAAGTAACAGTACAGAACAAAAAAATCAAAATATTTTTGGCTAAGAATCCTGTAGGCATGAATGAATCACTTAAAACAATACTGGATCTGAAAAAAAACTTATCCGGAAGAAATAAACTGGTCGTTATTTTAGCCCTTAACGACAATATTCCTGACGGTAGAGATGTTTCCTGGATTTGGGATGTGGATTTAGAAAAATTTGTACTCTCTTGTCAAACAATTATTTGTTCAGGCATACGCGCTGCGGATATGTCGGTAAGGGTAAAATATGCCTTACTGGCAAATAACCTGAAAGATTGGGAAAAAATCATTATCGTGGAAAATAATCTAGGAAAGGCCATTGAAATTGGAGTAAGCAGGTTGGAGAAAGACGAAACGTTGGTTTTATTACCAACCTATTCGGCAATGCTTGAGGCTAGAAAGATATTGGGAGGAAAGAAGATTTTATGAACGATCTAGAACTAGATCTTGCCTGGCTTTACCCATCCCTGATGAGTACCTATTCGGATCGGGGAAATATTTTTGTGTTAGTACAAAGAGGAAGATTACGCAATATTAAAATCAACATCTTACCCATTGAAACTGCAACCGCCGGTAGTACATTAGAGAAAGCAGATTTTATTTTCGGCGGTGGGTCACAGGATCGTCAACAGGAGATTGTGATGAGGGATTTACGAAAAGAGAAAGGAAAAATTCTCAAGCAACTGATAGATCAGAATAAAGTGGGTCTTTTTACTTGCGGTTCCCCGCAGTTATTGGGACATTATTATGAGCCGGCGGTTGGAAAAAGAATCGATGGTTTAGGCATTTTTGATTTTACTTCCGTTTCTCCGGGTCTAAATACTTATCGCTGCATAGGCAATATCATCATTGAAGTAACGGGAATAGCTTTGGATAAAGGGAAAAGTAATTACTTAGTAGGTTTTGAAAATCATGGCGGACGAACTTTTTTAAGCCATTCGGTAAGGCCGTTAGGAAAAGTACTCAAAGGGTTTGGCAACAATGGAAAAGACAAAACCGAAGGGGCAGTGTATAAGAACGCTGTGGCGACTTATCTGCACGGTCCGATATTACCTAAAAATCCTCATTTGGCTGATTATCTATTAGTATTGGCTCTTGAGAACAAATATCAAAAAAAGATAGAATTAAAACCAATTGATGACAGCCTCGAATGGCAGGCACATTGGTCAGTGGTAAAAAAGATTTTAGGCCAAAATTAATATGAAGACAAAACTTTCCCAAGGCGATATCCAGCATGTTGCAAAACTTGCCAAATTACCAGTTAGCAAAGAACAACTGAAAAAATTTTACGAACAGCTTCTTTCAGTAGTCGGTTACATGTCAAAAATTCAAAAGCTTGATACTAATAATGTCGTCGAAACTTCACAAATTACTGGCCTAGAAAATGTTTTTCGCGAGGATGAAATTGATGAAAAACGCTTGCTGACTCAAGATCAGACACTGGCCAATACAAAAAGAAAATATAAAGGATATTTTGTAGTAGATGCCGTGTTTGATAACGAATAATTATGTTACTGGATAAAACAATTTCTGAATTAAAAATTGGTTTGCTAAAAGGCGAATTTACATCTGTGGATTTAGTTAATGAATGTTACCGCAACATAAAAACCATTAATCCCAAAGTAAATGCCTTTATAACGATTGTTGATCAAGAAATAGCCTTAAAAAAGGCAAAAGAAGCTGACAAAAAACTTAAAAATGCCAACTCTTTATTACTGGGTATACCTTTTGTTTTAAAAGATGCCTACTTAAGTAAAGACTTACTTACGACCTGCGCCTCTGATGTTTTAGAAGATTTTATTCCTCCGTACAGTGCGACTGTGTATAAAAAGCTGGAAGATGCGGGAGCAATTTTATTAGGGAAAATGAATATGGATGCCTGGGGGCATGGAGGAAGTTCTGAAAATACTGATTTTGGGCCTGTGAAGAACCCTTGGAACCTAGAAAGAGTTGCCGGAGGATCAAGCGGTGGACCGGCAGCAGCGATTGCCACCAGGATGACGTCGTTTGCCATTGGGGAAGATACCGGAGGTTCAATCAGAAATCCTTCTGCCTGGTGTAATACCACAGGCTTAAAAGTAACTTACGGCAGAGTGTCGCGTTATGGTTGTATCGCTTACGCTTCATCATTTGATTCGGTCGGACCGATGGGAAAAACGGTACAGGATTGCGCATACATTTTGGAAACCATTGCCGGGCGTGATCCATACGATGCTACGAGCTCGCCGCAACCGGTTCCATCATATATCCAAAAATTATCGGAAAGTGTAAAAGGATTAACCATCGGGTTACCTAAAGAATTTTTCAGAGAAGGTTTGAACGAAGAGATTAGGAATAGCATTTTTTTCATGGCTAAAGAGTTGAAAAAGTTAGGAATAAAAATCAAAGAAATCAGCATGCCTTTGTTTGATTATGGCATTCCCGTTTATTATTTAATTGGCCCCAGCGAGACGAGTTCTAATTTAGCCAGGTACGACGGAATTCGCTTTGGGCAAGGCAGAGAAAATTTTTCTGAGGAAACAATGCGCCGGATTATGATTGGTACATATGCTTTATCTGCCGGTTACTATGACGCTTATTATCGCAAGGCACAACAAGCAAGGACGCTTTTTGTTAGAGAATACCAAAAAGCCCTGGCTGAGTGCGAGGCTTTATTGATGCCCGTTAATCCTACTCCGCCGACTAAAATCGGTGAGTTAATGAGTGATCCGTTACAAAATTTGCTGGCGGATGTTTATACCACTTCCCAAAATCCGGTGGGAGTTCCTTCACTGGCGGTTCCCTGCGGTTTTACCAAAGATAATTTACCGATCGGAGCCCAAATTGTAGGCAACATGTTTTCCGAAGACATATTACTTAGAATCGGTTTTCAATATCAGCAAGTTACCGATTGGCACAAAAAATATCCGATACTTAAATGAGAGGTGTGAACCCGCTCCACCTGACAGGTGGGAGAAGAAAATATGAATAAAGATTTTTTGATCAAGGACGCTTCGGAATTCGTAAACAAAGAAATCACAGTTTTAGGCTGGGTATACAACTTAAGACCGAGCGGATCAATTGTTTTTTTACAAGTCAGAGACGGTAGTGGATTTATCCAAGCTACGGTTGTGAAAAATGACGTGAAAAAAGACGTTTTTAAGGAAGCGCAAAAAATTACCCTGGAAACTTCCGTAGAAATTACCGGTCTTCTTAAAGAAGAAAAACGCTCGCCGACAGGTTATGAAATCTCTGCAAAGAGCGTAATAATACTTTCTCTGGCTCAGGACTACCCCATCGGTAAGAAGGAACATGGCCCGGATTTTTTGCTTAAAAATCGGCATTTGTGGCTAAGAAGCAAAAGACAGTGGGCGATATTACGCATAAGAAACCAGATAATTCAAGGAATTAACGAATTTCTACAGACGGAAGGATACACAAGGATTGATACACCTATTATTACACCATCAGCTTGCGAAGGGACGACAACTCTTTTTGAAATTGATTATTTCGGACAGAAGGCCTACCTTTCCCAATCAGGACAGCTTTACCTGGAGGCAGCGATTTTTTCCGTCGGAAAGTGTTATGACTTTAGCCCGGCCTTAAGAGCAGAAAAATCCAAAACCAGAAGGCATTTAATAGAATTTTGGATGATGGATGCAGAAGCTGCGTTTATGGATTTTTCCCAAATGCTTAGTTTTGAAGAAGAGTTAATTTTTTTCTTAATTGAAAGAGTGCTTAAAAATTGCCGTGAAGAGTTTAAAATTATAGAAAGAGACGTTAAACCTTTGGAGTCGATTAAAAAACCTTTTGCGAGGTTGACATATGATGAGACTGTGAAAAAACTGAACGAACTAGGTTCAGATATTGTTTGGGGGTCGGATTTGGGAAACGACGACGAGACTATGTTGATGACTCATTATCAGACTCCGGTGTTTATTACCCACTATCCGGCAAAAGTAAAAGCTTTTTATTGTAAAAAAGACTCCGGAAACGAAAATCTGGCGCTAGCTGCTGATTTATTAGCCCCGGAAGGATATGGTGAAGTAATTGGTGGTGGTCAAAGGGAGGAAGATTATCAAAAGCTGGTAGACATTATAAATAAAGAGGGATTAAAGGAAAAGGATTATGAATGGTATTTGGACTTGAGAAAATACGGCAGCGTTATTCATAGCGGCTTTGGTGTTGGTCTGGAAAGATTGGTGGCCTGGATTTGTAAATTAGAACATGTCAGAGAAAGTATTCCGTTTCCTAGGCTCTTAGATCGTTTTTATCCTTAGTTATTTATGTTAATTTTCATTTTTCAATTTTTAATCAATTATTTATTAAAGAATTTAATAATTAGCCATTGAATAAAAACTGCCTGTCTGCGCAGGTAGAAAAATTAGAAATTGAAAATTTTTGTATGTTTGAATCAATTATCGGTTTGGAAATCCATGTTGAGTTGAAGACTAAGTCCAAAATGTTTTGCGGATGCGCTGCGGATTTTTTTGGAAAAGAACCCAATTCTCACTGCTGTCCGGTTTGTTTGGGTTTGCCAGGGGCTCTGCCGGTTCCCAACAAGAAAGCCATTGAGTGGTGTGTGATGCTGGGTATGGCTTTGGATTGCCAAATTCCGGAATTTTCAAAGTTTGACAGAAAAAATTATTTCTACCCGGATTTACCCAAAGGATACCAGATTTCCCAATATGACCAGCCGCTTTGTATTAACGGTAAATTAAAAATTACTTTACCTGACGGAAAGGAAAAAATCATTAAGATAAGAAGAGTACATTTGGAAGAAGACACGGGTAAATTGCTGCATGCCGAAATTAACGGTAAAAAAAGCACTTTGATCGATTTTAACCGAAGCGGAGTGCCTTTGGTCGAAATCGTGACGGAACCGGATATCAGGTCAAGCGAAGAAGCAAGGATATTTTTGAAAAAATTACACCAGATCATCCGTTACTTAAGCATCTCAGATGCTGATATGGAGAAAGGGAGCATGAGGCTCGAACCCAATATATCACTGCGGGAAATCAAAAATCAAAAATCCCCGGCCTCGCCAAGCGAAGCGGGGCGGGCAAAAATCAAAATTGACGAAGAATTGCCTAAATATAAGGTTGAGGTTAAAAATATAAACTCCTTCGCCTTTGCTAAAAAGGCCATTGATTTTGAAATAAAAAGGCAGTCAGAACTTCTTAGCAAAGGAGAAACGCCACAACAAGAAACTCGGGGATGGAATGAAAAGCAGCAGATGACTACATCTCAGAGAAGCAAAGAAGAAGCTCACGATTATCGTTATTTTCCTGAGCCGGATATTCCTCCAATTTGCTGGAACAAAGAGACGTTGAATAAATTGCGAAAAAATCTTCCCCCACTTCCCGATAACATAATCAAGAAATTAATAAAAACCTATAAACTTTCTTTATATGATTCAACCATCATTGCCGATAACTCAGCGGTTGCCGATTACTTTGAGAAATGCGTTTCGCTGGCAAAAAATATACCAGCCAAGACCATTGCAAATTGGCTTATTAATAAAAAAATTGATATTAAGAATCTTTCTCCTGATAATCTTGTTAAAAAAATTGCACAGAGCCAGCAAGATTCCGGTATAACAGATGACGAGTTATACAAAATTATCCGAAATATTATACAAAATTATCCGAAAGCTGTTTCTGACTATAAGTCTGGGAAAGAAAGCGCGTTGATGTTTTTAGTAGGAATGGTCATGAGAGAAGTAAAAAATAGTTCTTTGGCTGATAAAATAAAATTAATAATTAAAGAACAGCTGTCATAAAATATGTCTGAAAATAGGGAAAATCTTGATATCTCAAAAGTAGATTCGAAAGTGGGAAAAACGGTAATTGAGACTACGGAGAAAATCTTACGAAAGAAAGTACACCCCATCCGTAACGGTTTAGTAGGTGTAGAAGAATCTGGCGAAGTCCAAGAACTTTTAGAAATAGCTAGGGATTTAAAAGAACAAAGACAGCAAACCTACGAACAAAGCATTTTGGCTAGGCGTGATCCATTAACTGGATTATTAAACAGAAGAGCCTGGAAAGAAAGATTAGACTCTGAATTTGACGCGGCCATAAGATATGAAACAAACTTAGCCGTGATAATGGTAGATCTTGACGGGTTAAAACCAATCAACGATGCTGGTTATCATAAAGAAGGCGATATAGCATTAAAAGAACTGGCAGATTACCTAAATGAAGACTTACGCACCTCAGATGTGATTGCCAGAATCGGCGGAGATGAATTTGCCGTTGCTTTAAGAAGCGCGAATAAAAGAAAAATAGGCCGGGTGCTGGAGCGATTAAGAGAAAGGTTTTCTCATCAAAAAATTATGATTGAGGGCAAAGAGGTTTTTTTGTCAGCAAGTTTTGGAGTAACCTTTGTTAATGCAGCAGTAGATAAGAAAGCTAGCGATGTGCAGGAGAGGGCAGACCGCGCCCTAAAAGTCTCTAAAAACTCCGGAAGAAATAGAGTAACGTTAGCAAAATATAGCAAAAACGGAGTTGAGCGATACGCCAATCTATCAGCTCCTAAGAATAACAATTCTAAAAAAACATGACAGATTTTGTACACCTTCATTGCCATACAGAATATTCTTTGCTTGATGGTTTAGCTAAAATTCCCAAGCTGTTAAAAAGAGTAAAAGATTTGGGAATGAATTCTTTGGCCATTACCGATCACGGAGCAATGTACGGAGCCGTGAATTTTTATTTACGTTGTAAAGAAGAAGGAGTAAAATCAATCATAGGTTGCGAGACATATGTAGCCAGACGAAGCCATCTGGACAAAGAAGGAAAAGTCGACACCGAACCTTTCCATTTGTTGCTTTTGGCACAAAACGATATTGGCTATAAGAATCTCATGAAACTGGTAACCGTAGCCCATTTAGACGGTTACTATTATAAACCCAGAATCGACTTGGATCTTCTGGAAAAATATCACGAAGGATTAATTGCTACTTCTACTTGCCTACAGGGACAGATTCCCAAATTATTGAGGGAGGGGGAATATGACAAGGCTAAGCAGCTAGCCGATCGAATGTCCTCGATGTTGGGTGAAGGAAATTTTTATCTTGAGCTTCAAGACCATCCTTACATACCTGAGCAGGGTTTGTTAAATGAAAAAATTGTAAGACTTTCCCGCGATATGGGTTTGCCTTTGGTTGCCACCAATGATTCTCATTACGTATCTCCAACTGACGCTGAGGCGCAAGAGGTCTTGCTTTGTGTTCAAACACAAAAAACTTTACTAGAAAAAAATCGTCCTCTTAGTATGATTTCTTCTCCGGACTTTTATATTAAAACTCCTGATGAGATGCAAAAGGCATTTTTAAAATACCCCGAGGCTTTAAAAAATACGCTGGCAATTGCCGAAAAATGTAACGTGGAAATTAAGACTGGCAAGTGGATTTTACCCAAATATGATGTACCGGAAGGATTTACAGGCGAAAGCTATCTAAAAAAATTATGTTTGGAAGGTATGAAGATCAAAATAAGTGCCACACCTTCGAAGGAAATTACCGAGAGATTGGAGTACGAATTAGATATTATTAACAAAAAGGGTTATGCAACCTATTTTTTAATCGTCTCAGACTTTGTAACTTGGTCCAGACAACAAGGAATTATTGCTACCACCAGAGGTAGTGCGGCTGGTTCTTTGGTGTCGTACTTAATAGGCATTACTACGGTTAATCCTTTAGATTACGGTTTACCTTTTGAAAGATTTTTAACAATGGAACGACCTCTTCCTCCTGATATTGACATGGATTTTGCCGATTTGCGCCGAGGGGATGTGATTGATTACGTAAAGTCTAAATACGGAGAAGATCATGTTGCTCAAATCATTACCTTTGGTACAATGGAAGCAAGAGGTGCAGTCAGAGACACAGGTAGAGTATTGGGCATGCCTTATTCTCAGCCCGATAAAATCGCCAAATTAATTCCCATCGGTGCCCAGGGTTTTCCTATGACGATTCAAAAGGCCTTGGATATTACTCCGGAACTACGGGAGTTATATAAAAGTGATGCTGACACCAAGCGGTTACTGGATCTGGCGCAAAATCTTGAAGGTGTGGCACGTCATGCCTCTACTCATGCTGCAGGAGTGGTAATTACTCCTGAACCGCTGACTGAATATTCTCCTGTACAAAAAGAAAGTAAGGGTGAAGGTTTTATCACGCAGTATGACATGTATTCCATCGAGCCATTAGGAATTTTAAAGATGGATTTTTTGGGTATCAGAAATCTTTCCATATTAGGTTCGGCGGTCGAGATTATTAAAAAAGAAAGAGATGTTGATTTAGATTTACAAAAAATTCCCCTCGATGATAAAAAAGCTTATTCCATGCTTTCCCAAGGTGATACAATGGGAGTTTTTCAATTGAGCGGTTCGGGAATGACCCGTTACGTAAAGGAATTAAAGCCGACCTCTATTTCCGATTTGGCAGCCATGGTAGCTTTGTTTAGGCCCGGACCTATGAATTCCATCCCCGAATTTATCGAAAGAAAACACGCCCGCAGCAAAGTCAAATTGATCGATCCGAGAATGGAAACCATTTTATCTCAATCCTACGGAGTGATTACCTACCAGGATGATGTTTTGATGATTGCCGTTAAACTAGCCGGTTATTCTTGGGCAGAGGCTGATAAATTGCGTAAGGCGATGGGTAAAAAAATTCCCTCGGAAATGCAGAAGCAGAAAGAAAAATTTGTGAGTGGCTGTGTAAAAAACGGCGTGAAACAGGATAAGGCACAAAAACTTTGGGAGCTCATTGAACCGTTTGCGGGATATGGATTTAATAAAGCTCACGCCGTAGCCTATGGCTTAGTAGCTTACCAGACAGCCTATGTTAAAGCACATTTTCCCGTGGAATTCATGTGTGCTTTATTAACTGCAGAAAGCCAAGGATCTTCCGGTCCGGCCAAAAATGAGAAAGTGGCACGTGCTATAGCTGAATGTCGTAAAATGAACATTGAGGTTTTACCGCCTGACGTAAATTTGTCGGCTGTAGGTTTTACAATTGAAACTTCTACTTCCGGCAAGAAGGCTATTCGTTTCGGACTTTCTGCTATTAAGAACGTCGGAGAAGCTGCTATCAGCACCATTCTTGAGGGCCGAAAAGAAAGCAGCTATACTTCACTTTTTGATTTTTGTAAAAAAGTAGATTTAGGGAAAGTTAACAAGAAGACTCTGGAGAGTTTAATTAAAGCGGGAGCGATGGATCGTTTTGGCACGAGAGCCTCCATGCTTTCAGGTCTCGAAGAGGTTATGGAGAAAAGCCATCGGTTAAGAAAAATTGACTCTTCAGGGCAAGAGAGCCTTTTTGGATTAACCGAGGAAGATAATCAGGAAGAAGACTATGTTCTTAAGAAAATCGAAGAATTTGAAAAGAAGCAGCTTTTAACATTTGAGAAAGAGTTATTCGGTTTTTATCTGACTGAACACCCCATGCAATCATTGCTAACTCTTCTGCACGAAAGAACATCTCACAATATCGGTGATTTAACTCCCGAAAATGATGTCGGAAAATTAGTCAAAATTGGAGGAATAATTACGGATGTCAGAAAGATTGTAACTAAAAACGGAAATAACGAGATGGCTTTTGTTAGGATCGAAGACGAAACCGGAAGCGTCGAAGTTGTGGTTTTTCCTAAAGTATACTCAAGGACCAATCGTCATATAGTTTCTGATCAAATAGTGATCGTTTCCGGCAAACTGGACAGTAGGGAAGAGCGGATTTCCGTTTTGGCGGATACGGTTTCCTTGTTAATTGAAGAACAAAGCAACTCAACTTCTGCAGATCCCGACACACAAGGCAATGTTATTCAAGTACCGCCTAAGGCAACAGCCTCTGATTTACATAAATTAAATACCCTGTTAAAGGAAAACCCTGGAGCTGATCAGGTCGTGCTGATTTTTAATTATCACGATCAGACTAAACGGGTGACTGTCCCTTTCGGCGTTTCCTTTACTGGTGAGTTACGCGAAAGAGTAAAAAAGTTATTTGAAGATAAGTAACAGTCTTGACTTATGTAAGATAAGCAGTTTAAAATGAGCTTGGTTTGAAAAAAAAGTATTTGGTTTTAGATCAGACGGATCAAAAAAAACCAGGAGTTGTTGAAAAAGACTTTCAAAAGAGTGAACCAACCGACAACAGTTCACAAATCGCTGATCTTACAGGAATTGGTTTTGGTATTGCGCTACCGATGGCCGGTGGAGCACTACTTGGTTCTTTTTTAGACAAGACTTTTTCTACAGCGCCTCGTTTGACGTTGGGATTAATAATCATCGGGATAATTTTAGGCATTTCTAACCTCTTTTTCTATTTAAAGAAAATGGAGGATGAGTAATTTTTGTCATGTTAAACATATCATTAACGGCAGAAAAATTGTTCCAAATTGGTCCTTTGTGGGTGACCAATTCACTTCTTACAACTTGGATCGTCATGTTATTTCTGGTTATTCTTGCTCTGATTATTCGGGCAGGACTTAAAGAAAGGCCTGGTACTCTGCAATTATTAGCCGAGGGCCTGGTGGGAGGAATTTACGGTTTCTTTCAAACAATTTTGGGCAACAACACCGGCAAATTTTTTCCTTTAGTAGGATCGATTTTTATCTTTTTGATATTTATTAACTGGGCAGGTCTTTTGCCTGGTGTGGGAAGCATTGGTTTGGAAAAAATTGGCCTTGAAGGAGAAAAGGAATTTATACCGCTCTTTCGGGCCGGATCGGCTGATTTAAACACTTCTTTGGCACTGGCGCTTATTTCCATGATTACTATCCAGTTGGTAGGAATTAAAGCGCTGGGAGTTGATTACCTCCGGCGCTTTTTTAATTTCAGAAACCCCCTTTCTTTCTACGTCGGAGTGTTAGAGTTAGTATCTGAATTTTCTAAGGTGATCTCTTTTTCTTTCCGTCTTTTTGGTAATATTTTTGCCGGTGAAGTATTATTGGCAGTAATCGCCTTTCTCATACCTATTATTGCACCTATTCCCTTCCTGGGAATGGAAATTTTTGTCGGTTTTATCCAAGCTTTGGTATTTTCGATGTTGACTGCCGTGTTTATTAATGCGGCAATCGTTAAGGAACACTAAAAGAAATTTTCAATTTTCGTAATTTTTTCAATTTTCGAAAATTAGAAATTAAGAATTGCTTGAAAATTTTGTTATAGTGAGAGATGGTAATTTATTAATTATTTACTAATTAAGGAGGTTCATGGAAGAAGGACTCAAACTACTTGCGGCCGGATTGGCCATAGGCTTAGGGGCAATCGGACCGGGTATTGGTGTAGGTATTTTAGCCGGAAAAGCTCTGGAGGCGATTGGTAGAAATCCCGAAGCAGAAGCAAAAATAAGAACTAACATGGTATTAGGGATCGCCTTTGCTGAAGCGATCGCGATTTATGCTCTGGTAGTGGCATTAATTCTTAAGTTCGTTTAAAAAAACATATGGAAAAACTTGGTATAGAGCCTATTTTGTTGATAGCGCAGATTATCAACTTCGGAATTATCGCTTTCCTGTTAACCAAATTTCTTTACCGGCCCTTGTTTAAAATGATCGAGGATCGTAAGAGGAAAATCGATGAAGGTTTAAAGTTGGCTGTGGAAATGAAAGACAAAGAAGAAGAAATTACTCAGGAAAAAGAGAGGGTTTTGGAAAAAGCCCGCGCCGAGGGACAAAAATTGATTAACGAAGCAAAGGAGCAAGCTAAAGCCAAGGAAGGACAAATTCTTTTAGAAGCGGCAGAAGAGGCTAAAGGAATAAAAGAAAAAGCCAAACTTGATGCTGAGACAGAAAAGAAAAAAATGATGGACGATGCTAAAAAACAAATTCTTGCCTTATCTTTGGCGATTGCCAAAGCCGCCGTTGATGAGTCGCTCGCAGATGACAAGAGCCAAATCGCCCTCATTTCTCAAAAAGTGGAGAAGTTTGCTAAGGAGAAAATTAATGCCTAGGAATCAGATAGATGTATTAGTTCAGAGCTTTTTGGACGTGGTTATTGCAGAAAATTTGCATACTTCCTTGCCGGAGATTACCAGAGGAATAACAGAAATAAATCAAAAAACCAATGGTAAAAAAAAAGCAATCGTCTGGACCAGAAAACCTCTCACGCCAGATCTGCTGGAGAAAATTGGTGAAGTATTGAGTTTAAAAGTGGGTAAGACGTTAGAGGTTGAGAATAAAATAGACGATAGTTTAATTGGTGGCTTTAAGATTGAATATGGCGACTGGGTGTATAACGCGACAGTGAAAAAAAGCTTTGAAAATATTCATAAGTTACTAGCCTAAAATCATATGACAACTTCGGAAAGTAATAAAATTACGCAAGAAATATTAAAAAAACTCGAAAAATTCCGTACTAAAGCAGAACAAAATAAGGTAGGCAAAATTACTTCACTGTCAGACGGAGTAGCAAAGATCTCTGGACTAAGAGATGTTTCCTATTTAGAAATGCTTGAATTTCCCAAAGGCGTTTTCGGCGTGGCCATAAACTTGGAAGAAGAAAGCGTGGGAGTCATTATTTTAGGAAACTACTTATTACTAAACGAGGGCGATGAAGTTTCCGGTACCGGCAAAATTCTCTCAGTTCCGGTAACCGAGGAGTTGATCGGTAGAGTGATTAATTCCCTAGGTGAGTCAGTAGACGGTAAGGGTAAAATTAAATCAGACAAATTCTATCCTTTGGAAAAAATTGCCCCGGGAGTTACTCAAAGAAAATCAGTTAGTGTTCCCTTACAAACCGGAATTAAAGCAATCGATGCCATGATTCCTATCGGTAGAGGACAGAGGCAATTAATCATCGGCGACCGGGGAACTGGGAAAACTGCCATAGTTCTTGACACTATTATTAATCAAAAAAAAGAGAATGTGATTTGTATTTACGTTGCGATTGGACAAAAAGCCTCGCGTGTTGCACAGCTAGTTGACGGTTTAGAAAAAAATAAAGCAATGAAGCATACTATTGTGGTAGCGGCTAACGCTTCTGATCCGACCTCTTTTCAATACATCGCGCCTTATGTCGGTTGTGCTATCGCAGAATACTTTATGGATCAGGGCAAAGATGTTTTAGTCGTCTATGACGATTTAAGTAAACACGCCTGGGCTTATCGCGAAATTTCTTTGGTGTTAAGAAGACCGTCTGGAAGGGAAGCCTATCCCGGAGATATTTTCTATTTACACTCCAGACTTCTTGAGAGGGCATGCCGCTTGGCAGAGAAATATGGTGGAGGTTCAATCACTGCCCTACCGATTATTGAAACGCAGGCCAGTGATATGTCTGCTTATATTCCTACCAACGTGATTTCTATTACGGACGGGCAAATTTATTTAGAGCCTGAACTTTTTTACGCCGGAACTAGGCCGGCCATCAACGTAGGAATTTCAGTTTCCCGTGTCGGTGGTAACGCGCAAATTAAAGCCATGAAACAAGTCGCAGGAAAATTAAGATTGGATTTAGCACAATATCGCAACTTAGCTGCTTTTGCCCAATTTTCAAGCGATCTTGATCAGGTAACTAAACAACAAATCGAAAGAGGCGCCAGAATGACCGAGTTGTTAAAGCAAGGACAATTCAGTCCCCTTCCTGTAGAAGAGCAAGTTTCCCTGATCTGGACTGGAACCAACGGCTATCTGGATGATATTGCGGTTGAAAGAATTAGTGATTTTGAAGAGAAATTTCTTGATTTTATAAGAACCAGTCATGAAAAAGTATTGGAAGAAATACGAAAAGCGCAAAAGATCGAAGAAAAAACTGAAAAACAATTACATAAAATTACTTCCGACTTTAAGAAAAGATTCTAAAAATTTATTTTCGGTCTAATGACTAAAGACTAAATATGGCCAGTTCACGTTTAATTAGAGGCAGAATAAAGTCTGCTAAAAATATAGCGCAAATTACCAAAGCCATGGAAATGGTTTCCGCCTCCAAAATGCGTCGTGCGCAAGCTCTGGCTCTTTCCGGTAAGTTTTATGCACAAAAAATTTACGATGCCGTATATGAATTGGCTAAAGGTACGGACCCGAAGAATCATCCTCTCTTAATCAGGAATTTACAATCAGATAAAACTTTGGTGATTCTGATCACGACTAATAAAGGACTTTGTGGTAGTTTAAATACTAATCTGTTTCGCGCAGCACTAAAATGGTTTACTCCCTCATCCAAATTCGATTTTATTGTTCTGGGTAAAAAGGGCGAGTCATTTGTAGTTCGGGCACAATATCGCTTAATGGCGGCATTTGGTTTGAAAGAATCCTTTTTAAGTACCGTATCGCCGGTCATTAGTCTGGCCATTTCCGAATATTTGCAGGGCAATTACAAAGAAATTATGATTGTTTACAACAACTTTATTAATGCTTTAAAACAAGAACCGGCAAAAAAAACAATTTTACCGGTAGGCGTAGCGGGTTTGGTAGATATTGATGAAGAAACAGATTATTCGGACTTCCTTATCGAGCCCTCAAGCGAAGAGTTATTTGAGGCTTTACTACCTCATTATTTAGAAAATCAAGTAAGAGAGGCTATTTTGGAATCAGAAGCGTCAGAACATTCTGCGAGGATGATAGCGATGAAAAATGCTACAGACAATGCCTCGGATTTATTAAAAGATCTAACTTTAGAATATAACAGGCCAGGCAGGAAAAAATCACCTCCGAAATTTCCGACATGGTCACAGCCAGAATGGCCTTTAGTTAGTAAATTATTTATTAAAAAAATGTATGAATAAAGGTACCATTACACAAATAATCGGCGCGGTGGTTGATGTCGCATTCGATCCAAAAACTGTTCCGGCCTTACTCAATGCTCTAAAAGTTAAGATAGGTGAAAAAGAACTTGTGCTCGAAGTTGCGGGACAGTTAGACAATGGTACGGTTCGGACAGTAGCTTTAGGCCCCACCGATGGTTTGAAAAGAGGCATGGAGGTAATAGATACCGGTAATTATATTCAGGTTCCGGTAGGTAAAAATACTTTAGGGAAAATTTTCAATGTTGTAGGAGAAACAATCGATGGTTCGAGCCTTCCCGACAATGTTAAAAGATATCCTATCCATCGCCCGGCGCCGCTTTTTGTGGATCAGGAAGTAAAAGCAGAAATCCTTGAGACAGGTATTAAAGTTATTGATTTAATCGCTCCTTTTGTAAAGGGTGGTAAAGTAGCAGTTTTTGGGGGTGCAGGTGTAGGAAAAACAGTTTTAATTCAGGAACTGATTAGAAACGTAGCAACGGTTCACGGAGGTGTTTCAGTCTTTAGTGGTGTGGGAGAAAGAACCAGAGAAGGAAATGACTTGTGGGTGGAGATGAAGGAGTCTAAAGTACTAGATAAAACTTCTCTGGTTTTTGGACAAATGAATGAACCGCCGGGAGCTCGGTTACGAGTTGCGTTGACAGGATTGACAATGGCTGAGTATTTTCGTGATGAAGAAGGACAAGATGTTTTGTTTTTTATCGACAATATTTTCCGTTTCGCTCAGGCAGGAAGCGAAGTTTCCGCTCTCCTGGGAAGAATTCCCTCTGCAGTAGGTTATCAGCCGACGTTGGCCTCGGAAATGGCGGCATTGCAAGAGAGAATAACTTCAACCAAGAAGGGTTCAATCACTTCCGTTCAGGCTGTATACGTTCCTGCTGATGACTATACTGACCCGGCTCCCGTGGTTACTTTCGCTCATCTTGATGCTTCTGTTTCCTTGGAAAGATCAATTGCCGAACAAGCTCTTTTCCCGGCGGTCGATCCGTTGGCTTCTAATTCGCGGATTTTGACTCCTGAAGTGATGGGAGAGGAGCACTATAAAGTGGCCCGTGGTGTGCAAAAAGTTCTTCAGCGCTATAAAGATTTACAGGATATTATTGCCATTCTGGGCATGGAAGAACTTTCTGAAGAAGATAAATTAACCGTACAGCGAGCCAGAAAAATTCAAAGATTTTTTTCCCAACCCATGTTTGTTGCCGAAGCCTTCACTGCCCGTCCCGGTAAATACGTTTCCCGGGAAGAAACAGTGCGAGGTTTTAAGGAGATTTTAGAAGGAAAGCATGATGACAAACCAGAACAATCATTTTACATGGTAGGAACCATTGATGAAGTGAAGTAATATACAATGTATAATTTACAATTAAATGTATGAGCGGTTTTTTATTGGAAATTATTACACCCGAAAGAATCGCTTTTTCCGAAAAAGTGGAAATGTTAACCGCACCTGCGTCAGAAGGAGAGGTAGGAATTCTACCTCATCACGAAGCCTATTTTACCTTACTTAAAGAAGGCGAGCTGAAAATTCTTAACAATAACGAGGAAATTTTTCTCTCCATCGGCGGCGGATTTTTAGAAGTAACTGCATTAAAAACGACAGTGTTAGTCAGCAAGGCAGTAAATGCCGAAGAAATAAACGAAGAAGAGGTTAAAAAAGCGAGAGAAGCTGCCGAAAGGGCGATTAAAGAAGGAGTAAAAGGCGAAGATTTGTTGACTGCCCAACGACTTTTGCGTAGTTCTCTGATTGACTATAAAGTCTTACAACGAAGAAGAGCAAGGACAAAATCACGAACGATTTAGCTATTAGTTCTTGGCTTATGGCTATTAGCTAAATATTTATTTATTCAAAGCCAAAGCCAAACGCTAATAGCTAACGGCTAAAAGCTACTAATATGGGATTTCATCTTTTTAGAAACCCGGCTCTTAAGACACAGGTAAGTATTATTCAAAATAAAAATACGGATACGGAAAAATATCGCGCCACGCTTTCCCGAATCGGTTCATTTATGGCCTACGAAATTTCTTCCTTTATCGATACAGAAAACAAAACCCTAGAGACCAATTTCGGACAAGCTAAAGGAATCAGATTGAAAGACGAAAATATTCTTTTTATTGCCGTTTTAAGGGCCTCAATTCCCATGGTAATGGGTGCACTTAAAATATTTCCCCGCGCTCAAGTTGGCATGGTTTCAGCCAGAAGAATTTTACAAAAAGAGGGTAAGGGAAAAAGCAGTGCTAAATTTGATGTTCCCGTAGAATATAGTAATGTACCGGATATAACCAAAGACTCGATACTTATTGTTCCCGATCCGGCCTTAGCTTCCGGTACGAGCGTTGTGACGGTTTTAAAAAATATTCTGAAAGGCGTAAAACCCAAAAAAATAATCGTCCTTTCCGTAATTTGTGCCAAAGAAGGTGTGGATTTGATTTTAAAGAATTTTCCTCAGGCAGAAGTTTTTTCTGCACATTTAGGCAAGAGACTTAATACGGTCGGATACATAGTTCCTGATGGTCCTGGCGATGCCGGCGATCGTTCTTTCGGTCTCGGCAGCACACAGCACAGAATAAAATAGAAAGTAGAGATGAAACTGAAGAGTTAAATGAAACTGAGCATTTCTTGACAATTAACTTTGACACAATATAATAAATTTGCTATGTTTTGTAAATTTGAGGTGTTTGAACATTATGGTTATCATGGAGCGGCAGCAGCAGTAAAAACTGCCGTTGAGAAATCAGCACTTGCCAAGACTCCCGACGGATACAACATTGGTGTAGCTTTTGAGAAGCATGAGGGGCTTCATCAGCAAAGACTGGGCGGAACAGAATTAGTTCAATATAATAATGCGCAAATGCCTATTACTGATGTTCTTAATCTTTCTGCCAAGCAAGTTGATGCGATTGTGTTCAACAATAGGGGCATAATAGAATTTCCTCAAGAATACTAAAAAACTTGTCTTGACTCTCCGATAAAATTTCAGTAACATAGATCATGCCGCAGAAATTTATCTTTGTTTCCGGTGGTGTTTTATCTGGTTTAGGTAAAGGTGTCACCGCCGCCTCAATTGCTTTTCTTTTACAACAAAGAGGATACAAAGTTACTCCCGTCAAATGCGAAAATTACATTAATCTTGATTCCGGTTTAATAAATCCCATTGAACACGGCGATCCCTTTTTGTGCGAAGACGGAACAGAAGCCGATATGGACATGGGTACTTACGAAAAATTTCTGAATAAAAATGTAGGAAAGCACAATTTTATTACTATGGGGCAGATTTACCAGAGTGTTATTAGAAAAGAGCGCGAATTTAAGTACGAAGGCGAAGATGTAGAGGCTGTTCCGCATGTTACAGAGGAAATTATTAGCCGGATCAAGGAAGCCGGGCGGATCGAAAAAGCCGACGTGGTGGTGGTTGAATTGGGTGGTACGGCGGGAGAGTACCAAAACGCCCTGTATTACGAGGCCTCCCGGATTATGAAGCTGGTTCATAAAGATACTGTGGTTCATGCTCACGTATCTTATCTTCCGACGCCCTCCCATCTCGGAGAGCCCAAAACCAAACCAACTCAACTTTCGGTTCGATATCTAAACTCCATGGGAATTCAGCCGGATTTTATTTTATGCCGTTCGGAGAAAATTTTGGACAAAAGACGACGCCAAAGACTGGCAATGTTTTGCAACGTAGAAACAGAAGAGGTGATTAACAATCCTGATGAAAAAACAATTTACCGCGTACCATTAACTTTTAGAGACCAGGATTTAGACGTGAAAATTTTGCAAAAATTGGGATTGCCGTTAAGAACACTTAATCTTAAAAAATGGGAAAATTTTATCAAGGGGTTGGAGGAAATTAAGACTGAAATCCGAGTAGCAATCGTCGGAAAATATTTTTCCACGGGCGATTATCAGTTACGCGATTCTTATGCCGCTTTGTTTGATGCGCTGGATCATGCTGCCTGGAATAGTAAAGTAAAAGTTAGAAGTTTCTGGATAAACGCAGAAGAGGTCGATGATCCCCGTAATCAAAAAATATTGCACAATGTCGAAGGAATTATCGTTCCGATCGGTTGGGGCGAACGGGGAGTGGAGGGAATGATTAAAGCGATAAAATTTGCCAGAGAAAATAAAATACCCTACCTGGGATTGTGTTACGGAATGCAGCTGGCAGTAGTAGAGTTTGCCCGAAACGTGGCGGGTTTGAAAAATGCCAATACAGAGGAAGCTAATCCCAAAACTGTGGATCCGGTAATTTATACCAATCCAAAACAGGAAGAAAATATTAAACTAAGAGCATACGGCGGAACGATGCGTTTAGGAAAATGGGAGTGCAGGGTTGTCCCCGGGACCCTATCCTCCGAGGCATATCAAAAATATAACGGTCAATTTGTGGAAAAAAATGTCGTGTCGGAGCGCCATCGCCATCGTTACGAATTTAACGATAAATACGCCAAATTACTAACGGAAAAAGGTTTGGTAATTTCCGGAAGATCCGTGCCCGAAAATCTCGTAGAAATTATTGAGTTACCAAGAATATCTCACCCATTTTTTGTTGGTACCCAATTCCATCCCGAATATAAATCTCGACCTCTTTCACCCCACCCTTTGTTTATGAGCTTTATAAATGCCTGTCTGATAAAAAATAGTACTTGACTTAAGATAATAAGCCGAATAATCTACGAATATTAAATAAGGTAAAAAAGCATGGTAATCCCTCAAGGATTAACTTTTGATGATGTTCTACTAATACCCCAGAGGTCTTCTTTAGCATCACGCAAAGAGGCAGATACCTCCAGCCGTCTTTCTCAAAATATTACACTAAAAGTCCCCATAATTTCTTCCAACATGGACACTGTTACGGAATCTGAGATGGCGATCGCGATGGCTTTAGAAGGTGGAATTGGATTTATTCATCGGTTTATGTCTATACAAAAAGAAGTCGAGGAAGTTAAGAAAGTTAAAAGAGCCCAAAGTTTTGTTGTCGAAGATCCACTTACCATAACCTTGCAGGATCAGAACGTGGCCGATGTTTTGGATTTTATCGACAAAAATAAAGTAACAGGTATTTTAGTGGTCAATAAAGACCACCAGTTGATTGGTATTCTAACTCGTCGGGATCTGGCCTTAGAAGACGACTTAAATAAAAAAATTGCCAAAATCATGACGCCGCGTGAACGAATAATTACAGGGAAACCCTCGACAACCCTAAAAGAAGCCAAAGAAATATTAAAAATAAATAAGATTGAAAAATTACCCCTGGTCGACCAGGCGGGAAAGTTAACAGGTTTAATTACGACCAAAGACATCCTACATACTATCCAAAGTCCCAACGCTCAAAAGGATCAAAAAGGCCGTCTAATGGTTGGTGCTTCGATCGGTGTGGTGGGCGATTATCTGGAGCGAACCGAAGAATTAGTTAAAGCAGGCGTTGATGTCATGGTGTTGGATATCGCTCACGGACATGCCGACCATACGATTACCTGCATTAAAAAATTAAAATCTAAATTTAGCAGTATAACGTTAGTGGCTGGAAATGTGGCAACGGGTGAAGGTACCAGGGATTTAATAAAAGCTGGTGCGGACGTGGTAAAAGTGGGAGTCGGTCCCGGGTCAATGTGTACTACAAGAATTGTTACCGGTCACGGAGTGCCTCAACTGACGGCGATTATGGAAGCATCTCAGGTTGCCAGGAAGTACAAAATACCCATAATTGCCGATGGAGGGATCCGCTATTCCGGGGATATCGTAAAAGCTTTAGCGGCCGGAGGTTCCACTGTAATGATTGGTAGTTTGTTAACCGGTACTCAGGAAAGCCCCGGAATGACTGTGATGAAAAACGGTAGGAAATACAAAATGGCACGAGGAATGGCTTCTGTAGCTGCAAATTGGTCAAGAAAAATGGCGGATGGAAAAAAAGATAATTATGGACTGGAAGAATATGTAGCCGAAGGGGTAGAAGCACTTGTTCCCTACCGGGGTAGTGCAGCCGATATTGTTAGGCAGTTAGTAGGCGGATTAAGATCAGGAATGAGCTATAGCGGTGCGAAAACTATTAAAGAACTTTGGAAAAAAGCAAAATTCGTACAAATTACAGGTGCCGGATTGAAAGAAAGTTTCCCGCACGATGTTGAAGTGATTCAATAAAATATGCTTAATGCCATTTCGCCCTTGGATGGAAGGTATGCAAACGTAATGGCTCCCCTTGCGGCCTATTTCAGCGAAATGAGCCTATTTAAACACCGACTCGAGGTCGAGATTGAATATTTGCTTTTTCTGGCAGAACTCAAAGTTATCCGCAAAATGACTTCAGAAGAGAAAAAAAAATTAAAATCTCTGATACAAAATTTTTCCGAGAAAGATTTTCTGGATATTAAAGATGAGGAAAAAATAGTACGTCATGACGTGAAAGCCTTGGAGTATTTTATACGCAAAAAAATAATTAAGACTAGTCTTTCTGATTTAGCTGAATTTATTCACTTTGGTTTAACTTCAGAAGATGTGAATAATCTGGCCATAAGTCTTTCTCTGTCGGGTTTTTTGTATGAACAATTTTTGCCTCAACTAAATGTTTTAATA
>JACQHK010000021.1 GCA_016199065.1 Candidatus Microgenomates bacterium
GAGTTTGAATTTGAAAAAGAGAAAGATAATGTGGCCAAAGCCATTGCGGATTTTGAACTAAAATATCCGATTGTCCAGGATAATGATTTTTCCACCTGGCGTGCTTATGACAATCATTACTGGCCTGCTAAATATTTTATAGATAAGGACGGTTATATCCGCTATTCCCACTTTGGAGAAGGGGCATATGATGAAAGTGAAAAGATAATCCAGCAATTATTAACCGAGACCGGTGCCCAAGTCGTTCAAAACCCAATTGCCAACCCCGGTTACGAAGTGTATGCCCAAACTCCGGAAACTTATTTTGGTTATTTGCGTCTTTCTAATTTTTCCTCACCCGAGAAAGTTACGCAAGACGCCAGTGCAGATTACACAGTGCCTTCGGAAATTCCTGTTAATACTTTTGCCTTTGGTGGTGCTTGGTCGGTGATGCCTGAATATGCAACGCCGGAAAAGGGTGCAAAATTATATCTTAATTTTGAAGCGAAAGAAGTTTTTCTGGTAGCCAGGTCAAAAAACGGACCAAGCCAGTTAAAAGTTTATTTGGATGGAAAATTGGAGGCTTTTGGTAAAGATAACTACAACGGTATAGTAACGGTTGGAACTGACAGGCTATATAAACTTATAAATCTTTCTACACCCGGTCGTCATATTTTGAGGCTAGAGTTTGTTGATGAAAACGTGGAGATTTTTACTTTCACTTTTGGGTAATCTCATACCCTATTCCCAAAGGCAACCCAGCCCCAAAAAAAGGTTAACAGATAAATAATGGGAAGCAGGCTAGAACCAATAACTGCGACATACTGTCCTAAATTTTTGTTTACTACTTCCGCCAGCCTGACGGTAATGACCATGATCATAAACCAACCGACGAGAATTCCTAAACCTGGCCATTCCGGGTGAGCGAGATTATTTCCACTGCCTTTCTGATACCATTCAACCCAGCCAGGTATTTTCATGATTCCAACATGTAATGTCAGTGCTACAAAGGCCAAACGGACTCCCCAATTTTGTATAAACCACCATCGTGAAAAATTTAGTTTATCCCTTGACCACTTGTTGGAAATAGAAAAAAGTACCAGAAGAACTAAAAAACTTAGCAAGCCGAAAACAAAAGGCCATAACCCGGTGGTAAAGTACTTATTAAATGGAAAGCGATTAGGTAAAAAGAAGAGAGACGAGGCGGTGTGGAAAAACGCAAAAATAAACGCAGCGATGCCAAAATGTTTCCTGTATTGCAGATAGCGGTCGAAAATATCAAAAATTCTGGATAATGGTCCTAACAAAAGAGCAATACCTAACTCCGTGGTTGCAAGAGCCGCAAAAACTTTATTAATAATATAAAGGTCATAAAAACCCCGCCGTCCGTATAAGTACAACGAAAACAAAACAAATAATACAATAGTAAAAGTAAAAGAAAAAAGATATTTACGCAAAGACTTAGTTTCCCTTCCTCAATGACATAAGTTTAAACCATGTACTTTTTTAATTCTACCCGAACGTGGGGAATAGAATAATCCCATAACATTTACTTTCGGGTTTTTTTCGACTATAATACGCTGTTTTGAAGAATATGCTAGTAAAAATCAATTCAGCTATACAAAAACTTTATACAAACTATATTGCAAGCCGATTGGGTTCCTGCGGAAAAAATTGCCTCCTGATTACTTTTTCGAAGTTTTACGTTCCACATAATATAAATATCGGCGATAATGTTTTTATTAACCAGCAATGTATTTTTGTCGGTGAAGAAAAAATTACCATTAAAGACAATGTCAAAATCGGCTTCAGGTGTATGTTCATAACTTCTAATAATGAGGTTGATCTGGATCCCGTAACTCACGAGAGACTGCATTTTACAAAACCGATTGTAATCGAAGAAGACGTTTGGATTGGGTCAGGAGCAATCGTTCTTCCCGGTGTGACGGTTGGCAGAGGAAGCGTGGTGGCGGCCGGTGCAGTTGTTACCAGAGATGTTCCCCGCAGCAAATTGGTAGGTGAGGTTCCGGCCCGTATAATTAAGGATATTCGACCAAATGATACTTACGAGATGTTAAGAAAATACACTCATGTTCGAGCTCCGGCTCCTCGTTTAGCCATTAAGTAAAAGAAAATCGGCCAACTGAAGCTGTAAATTAAGGCTGGGGCGGAGTTTTTACTGATTTAGTCTTTTTTCCCACAGGTAGGGTTGGTTTTTTGTCTAGAACCTCTGGATTTTCTACGGTTTTTTCTTGCGGTATTTTGATTAGTTCGGCGGTCTGGGGCGCAGATGGTTCTATTAATTTTTGGGCAACAGTATTGTTTAACAATGTCAAAATTTTATCGAGTTTAGCATTTATAGAGTTGAGTTGATCGGTTGGCACGGGTTGTTTATCGTCCCTGCGTGCAAAATTTGGTTTCTTAAAATCTCTGTCTCCGAATCTTCTGGAATCGGAATCTCCTTTAATCTTTCCAAAACACTCACTACAATAAACGGGTTTGTCGCCGGAAGGTTTAAAAGGAACTTCACACTCCTTCCCGCAGTTACTGCAGACCGTCTTGTGCATTTGTCTGTCTTGATTACGATCACCAAAATCGCGTCTTGGGCCAAAGTTTCTTCTTCCACCGGATCTGTTGTCCCGATTGAAATTTCTCATATAGGACATTATACACTTACTTAGCGTTTTTGCTATAATTCTTGGATATATGACACCGGAAGCTGACATTCCCAAATCAGATGTTCATCGCCGCTTGGGTGGAGACTATCATACGATTTGTGGAAAGCTTGGACTGACCGGGGCAGAAAGAGATGTTCTTGACAAAATTTATCAAAGATCTGATGCGGCGGGCCTTAATGCAGACGATAAAACACTAATTTTTCTTGAAGAATTAAGAGACGGACTCACAACCAATCCCTCGGTTCGCAAGGATCTATTGATACAGGCTTATTCAAACTTAAATCAAGAATATGCCGATAGAAACCCCTTAAATCCGCATGGCAGGCGTGGTAGACAAGCGAAGAATAATTAAATCCTAGGGAATATTAATAGTTAAGGTAAGAAAAAAGAGACAACCTGTTTCCACCAGGATTTTTCGGTTGATATACCCTTGATCTGTTGATCATCGGTCTGTTTGATCTCCTGATTAATATTTTGCAACTCTTCTTTAACTTCTCCGTTCTTTTCTGCGGAAGTTTCAGTTGGCTGTGATTGTCGAAACTCTGACCGTTCATCTTCCTGCCGTCTATTATTTTCGGGACGAAAATTTTGTTTTGTGGAATTTTCCATTTGTCTGTTTGTTTCATCAAAAGGCCTGCATTTGTCGGGGTTATTTTTACAAAACTCGTCCCGATTTTCCCGCACGTTATTGCTTGGCAGACATTTGTCTGGATTATCTTTGCAGAATTGTTCCGTTTTTTCTCCGTTTTCCGGTCCAGGCCTATTAGACCCAAATTCTCCACATTCATTCGGATGAGATTCACAGTAAGTTTTACAGGATTCCTCACTGTCGCAGCCACCCGGGCCGCGTTTTTCTGCTTCGGGTGGAGATTGATGGTTGTTTCCACCAAATTTACGACACTCTTCCTGATTGTTTTCACAATATGCCCGACAGGTTTCTTCCGAATTACACCCGCCTGGTCCCACACGCTTTATTCCTCCACCCAGACCTGTTTGCTTAGCAAATTCAGAACATTTTTGTTGATTGTCAGGGTTTTCACAAACTACCTTGCAGGAATCTTTCGAATCACACCCAAGTATGGTTTTTGCTTTCTCAAGAATTTGTTTGTTGCCCGGATGTTCTTGGGGGTCACCCAAGCGATGCTTTTGGGCAAATGCTTTGCATTTTTCAAAATTTTCTTCTTTTTCACATATTTCCCGGCAACTTACTTCAGCAAAACAACCAAGTTCTTTTTGAGCCTCTTTTAAAAGATTGGTGTTCTTTTGGTTATCAGCTTCATTGTGAAAACCTTTTTTCTTGGCAAAAGCTGTGCAAGCGTTACGATTTGCTTCTAAATTACAAAATTCCTTACAGGTCACATAGCTCGTACAATTTCCCAATTCGGCGACGGGAAATTTAATATTATATTTTTTCACCATTTCTTCGCTGTTTTCTTGAGCCATAACTGTCCCTAGTCCCAAGAAACCAACGATGATAAATAGTAAGATTAACGATTTGAAATAATTTAGTAAAGTCATATTTTATTGAGTACTATCAAATGGATTTGTATAAGTATCTGCTTGGGAAAACGGGTTAGTGTACTGACTTTTTTCGTCGAAGGGGTTACTATATTCTGTTTTTAAGAGAACTGTGGGGGTAGGAGTTTGAGATGGTACTAAAGTGGTATTGGGTAAAACGAGATCAGATACGGGTTGGTTTTTGGGTGATGAAGTATCGGTTACAAAATAGATTGCGATACAGATTGTTAACACAATTAAAACAACACCGGCAGCAATAAAATAGGATTTTCTAGACGATGCCCCAACAGCAGGAACTTTTTCCTCTTGCCCCGTGTGGAGAGGTGGAGTGGCAGGTTGTTCACCCATTTTATAATTGTGAAAAAACACAAGCCGCTTGTCAAGTATAATAAGTAATCTTATTGTGATTTAAACTTTTTGTTACGCTCTTACATGCATGAAAAAATTTTTAATAATCTTTGGTCTCCCCGGCGCAGGAAAATCTTATGTCGGTGAAATACTGAAAAATCATTACCATCTCCCGCTATACGATGGAGACGATGAACTTCCTCGGGAAATGAAAAAGGCTTTGTTTAATAAAACTCGGGTTAAAGAAAAAATGCGCCGGAAGTTTTTTGAGGCATTAATGACCAAAATCGAAGAGTTGTTAAGTGCCAAGAAGGACTTTGTTTTTATGCAAACCTTTCTCAAAGATCATCTGCGTCGGAAGATTTATCACCAATACCCCTTTCTTAAGTTCTTACAAATTGAAGCAGAAGATGTTTTGCGCGAAAAAAGATACGTTTCCAGACAAGATTTTAATCTGGGATTATCTTATCTCCGTCAGACCTGTGCCTTATTTGAAAAACCCACCATTCCCGTTATAAAAATTGATAACAATACTGAAGGTCCGGACAATCTTATTAAACAGCTTAATACAATATTTGGTATCTGAAGATTCTTCTTAGGGCTGTTTAACCGCTTTGCCTTTCTGGAAAACTTTTCTTAATGTGTACTATACTTAAGTCAGGGAAAAGGGGATGGGACATGTTTATATCCTATACCAACCTGCAATTGTTCTTGGCTATGATTTTGTTATGGACAGCAACGGATTTCCTGCAAGCTTTAGTAGCAGGATTAGTGTTTGCTAAGGCTAAATAGGTCTAAAAACGTAATATTTAAAAGCAACAATAATGTCAGAAAATCAACCATCCGGCGTGTCGGGTGAAAATAAGAGAGACACGAGACCAGATAACATAAAAAATCTTGACCAGGCGGGAGAACAGGTTGTTAAGGATATTAAACGAGCCCGACGGGATTGGAAAATATTTCGTAGAAGAAGCGCAAGTATTAGGGCAGCGGAAAAACAAAAGATGCCTAAAAATAAACGTCGTGGTTAAGTGAGAACACAAAATTTTATTGACAAAGGATTTTAAGCAATCCGATACTAGGTTATTCATCATGAAACTTGTAAACTGGTTTTTAAATAACAAGCTCCTGGTAGTTTTATTACTGGTAATATTTTATTTGCTGTTTTTTCGCAACCGTGGTGTTGTACCACTTTCTTTAATCACCTCCAGGACAGAAATGGCTCCGGGCATAGCGATGAAGTCGTTGCCTTCTTTTTCTGATACCGGTATTTATGATGCTCCTCCTACCACGGGTGGCCTTAACAATAGAATGGTAATTACCGAGAATACTCTTTCTATGCAAGTTAATAATGTGGCTTCGGTTTTGGGTGAAATTCGCGACGCTGCCCAAAATCTGGGCGGATATATGGTTGAGAGCAACCTTGATCGTCCTGACGAAGCGGCCTCAGGGAACATTACTGTACGTGTCCCCCAAACCAAAATGAACGAAGCATTGAGTTTGTTTAAAGGAATGGCAGTTAAGGTAGTGTCAGAAAATCTGAGGGGGACAGATGTTACCGATCAATATGTTGATAATGAAGCGCGGTTGAGAATTTTACAAAATAACAAGGCTCGTTTTGAAGAGATTATGGCTAAGGCAGTAAATGTCGATGAGATTTTAAGAGTTCAGGAACAAATTTTTAATATTCAAAACCAAATAGACGGTATAAAAGGACAACAAGAATATTTGTCCAAGAACTCGCAGATGACGAGAATTACCATCTATTTAGCCATCGATGAATTAGCCCTTCCTTTCAGTCCCGATCAGCCATGGCGTCCGGAGGTAGTTTTCAAACAGGCGGTCAGAAGTCTCTTATTAACAGGCAGAAGCATCTTCAGCCTGGTTATTTGGTTAGCTGTTTATTCTGTCGTTTGGTTACCAATTCTTCTGGTTGTCCTTTTCTTTAGAAAGAAAATTACTAAGTAACCCCTGCTTACTTTCCGACGGATAACGGATAAAGGTTCTTGTTAATTTTTATTTATAAGACGTTTTCCCCACGACTTCAAGCTCTTTTCTGATTTCCCGGGAGGGAAGAGTTGATAAATCAACTTTTTTGCGACCTGCCTTTACCAATCCCAAAATATATTCTTCGGCTTTTAAGGCATCATCAGGTCTAAGATGGGTTACGGGCCGAGGATTTTTTTTATACCCTACTACTTCAAATTCCAACGAGGCAAAAATTGCCCCCCGGGTAACTCTAACGGTTTGAATATCTTCCGTTAGAATAGGAAAGGTTCTTTTGTACATGAATTCATTACGTATCACAATCACTTTATTTTTATCAACAACTACCTGGTCGGGAAAAAGCTGGAAAGGAAAAACAGAGGATATTTCACAGACAATGTCGTCTGATTCCTGGGCCAAGTTTACTAATTTTTCTTCCTCTTCGGTTTTTTCATAAAGCCCATTCTGTTCCTTCGTCCCGTTTATAAAAACGATTCCCTTTTTGACCATAACTATTTTTATCAAAATAATGTTAAAAAAACTTCTTGGCAAGGTAAGACTTTGGTAATAGGAATATTTGCTCTTGAGTTGCCAAAAGTTTTCTTACTCCCTTCTTACATCGTGACTATTGTCTCTTTACAAAGCAAGCATAAAATAAAAAAATAATTATGAGTATTTCTTTTGCCAGTTTAAGTCCATTAGCAGCCCTTTTGTTTGGTATTTTAATTCTTATTTTTCCCAAAGCCCTGAATTATTTAATTGCTTTTTATTTAATTATCGTGGGACTAATCGGATTAGGTGTAGTGCAGGGTTATTAAGAAAGCCAATAAAAATCTATCGTAAACTTCGGAAATCTTCTTTGCTATAATTTAAGTCATGAAATATATTACCGTCTTTTGTTCAGCGATGGATTTGACGGAAAAATATACCAAACCTGCAGAAGACTTTGCCCGGTTATTAGTAAAAAACGGTTATCATCTCGTGTGGGGTGGAACAGACAAGGGATTAATGAAAAAAATTGCCGTTGCCGTAAAGAAACAAGGCGGTAAGCTGTATGGAATTTCTATTCCCATTTTTAAAGAACTTGCCAGAAAAGATGCCGATGAAATTTTCGTTGCCCCTACCTTAGGAGAAAGGAAAGCAACAATGTTGAAAAGGGGTGATGCAATTGTGGCTCTGGTTGGAGGTATCGGTACTCTGGATGAGATTACGGAAATTATCGAACTGAAGAAACAAAAAGAACACAATAAGCCGGTGGTGATTTTAAATACAGAGAATTTTTATGAAGGATTAAAAGTTCAGCTGCAAAAAATGAAAGACGACGGTTTTATCCAGATGTCCTTAGATGATTTAGTTTATTTTGCCGATAAACCGCAAGAGGCAATCGACTATATTAATCGGAAACTACTTTCTTTCCACTAATCGTCCATCCTGATAGGCAAAACGCTGGTCGATTTGGACCGCAGGATCTTCGACCATGGCCTGATCAGGACCGTGGTCTTTGTAAGAGACGGAAACGATATTTTCTGTGTTTGTTAATTTCTCAAATTTTATCCTGTCTCCTAAAAATACCGAATCGATCATTTCGTAGGCATCGGCTTTGGGGATGAAGGAGGCCAGGTAAAACAAGTCTCCTGACCCACCGGTGTTATAGGTAAAAACAGCAAGAATGGTCTTGTTTGATAGTTCCACAGCCTGATTAAGGAATGCAATTGACCCATAGGGTTCTGTTTCGCTTCCCATTTCTCCGAAACTGGTTACTTTTTGTTTGGCCACTATTGTGGCGTTGGTATCGGGGACTTTGACGACAGCAGACTTGAGAAGCCTGGTTATTAAATCAGAACTTGTGTCAGTCTCTGTTTGTGGCAAAGTAGGTGACGTAAAAACCGGCGGTATGTTTTCGTTATTTTTATCTTTAAAAAGTAAAAAAGAGACAAGAAAGAGAATTATTAAAAAGCCTGTCAGAAGAACTTTTTTCTCCATGGGCTTTTTATAGACTAAATTAAGAGAGAAATCAACAAGAAAAAGATTAACCGAAAACACTCCACTTGACTGAGTAGATAACTGCTTATAAACTTTGCTTGCATGAAGCAAACATTTTTTGAGAACGTTTATAAAATCATTCGTCAAATACCCCAAGGAAAAGTTGCCACTTATGGTCAAATTGCCAAATTGGCAGGAAATCCCAGGGCTGCAAGAGCAGTGGGAATGTGTATGAAAATTAATCCTGACGCTCCCCGAACACCTTGCCATCGCGTGGTTGCTGCTGATGGGAATTTGACCGGATATTCAGCAAAGGGCGGAATAAAAACAAAGAAAGAAATGCTGATAAAAGAGGGTGTGTATTTTAAAGAGGGGAAAATAGATTTATCGCGTTCTCTTTGGAAACCCTAATCAAAATTCACCAGTTAATTTTTTCACACAATAATCAATAACAAAAGTTGACGGATCTGGAAAGTTTGTCTAACATGAAGATATCCTGAAAAAAGGAGGTGATAATCATGAAATATCTCCACATGGTTTCCTTTCTTTTAGTCGTAGTGGGTGCTCTTAACTGGGGGCTGGTTGGACTTTTTGGTTTTAATCTCGTAAATGCGGTTGTAGGATCAGTGCCCTTGTTAGAACAACTCGTTTATGTATTGGTTGGGGCGTCAGCGGTTTTTCATCTGGTTACTCACATGGAATATTGTAAATATTGCGCTAAAAAATAAAACCAAAATAAACTTGCTTGTTTTACCTTCCTATAATTTACAGGTAAATTACCCTGTTATATTTTTATTGACCTAAAATCTTCTTTGTGTAATATAATAATCTTTCAAAACTTATGATTCCCGACAAAATTTGCTTTGTTGATGTTGAAACTACCGGTACCAGTGCCAACTTTAATAGGATAATAGAAATCGGCATTCTAAGGGTGGAAAATAAGAAGCTGGTAAAAAAGTTTCAAACTTTAATTAATCCCGAAGAGTATTTAGATCCTTACATTGAAAAAATCACCGGTATAACTTCCGCCCAGCTGGAGAGTGCGCCAACCTTTTCTCAAGTAAAGGATGAAGTTATGGAGGTTTTGGAGGGTTGTGTTTTTGCTGCCCACAATGTTCGCTTTGATTACGGTTTTGTGAAGAACGAGTTTAGGAGATTGGGTCTAAAAATATCCTTCAAACATTTTTGTACAGTTAAGCTTGCCCGTGCGCTTTTTCCGGGACTGACACATTATAACCTTGATAGCATCATGGAAAATTTCCACATCGCTTCTAAACAAAGACACAGAGCCTACGATGATGCGTTAGTCCTGTGGAAATTTTATAAAAAATATGTCCTTTTCCAGGAAGAAGAAGTATTGATTAAAACTTTTAAATCGCTTTTTAAAACACCTTCTTTGCCCACAAACCTCTCCTTACGGGACATAAAGTCACTACCCGAAGATCCGGGTGTATATATTTTTTATGGCGACAAGGGAGTTCCCTTATACGTAGGTAAGAGTATAAATATTAAAGAGCGAGTCCTCTCACATTTTTCACAGGATCTAAACCTGAGTCGGGAAATGAAAATTTCCCAGCAAGTTAAAAGTATAGAAGCGATTCAAACAGCCGGGGAATTAAGCGCACTGCTTAAAGAATCATTTCTCATTAAGAAATTGCAGCCGCTTTATAATCGACAATTAAGAAATGCCTACCAGATGCTTTGTTTGGTAAAGAAAGTAACTGATGAAGGGTTTAATACCATTGAAATAACCCAATTAAACAAAATAGACTCATCCCAGATTCAAGGTGTTCTTGGCGTTTTTCGGTCGAATAAACAACTAAAAGACTTTGTAGTAATAGTAGCCAGGGATTACCAATTGTGTCACAAACTCTTAGGCTTAGAAAAAACGAAAAAAGCCTGTTTTGAGTACCATTTAGGAAACTGCAAAGGCGCTTGTATTAATATGGAGAAACCACTTTTCTATAATTTACGTTTTGATCAGGCTTTTTATAAATATAAAATTCAAAACTGGCCTTTTCCCGGTCCGGTGTTGATTAAAGAAACGGGTCAGCAAGAGGCTGGTTTTTTAATTGATAATTGGTGTTTGCTGGGGGAAATTATGGAGGATCGGGATTTAGAAGAAATTACCAATAACGATTACTCCTTTGATTACGATACTTACAAGATTTTAGTTAAAACTTTGCAAAGGCCGGGGAGGTTCATTCAAATAATTCCCCGGAAGAGATAGAAACAATAGCTATCCAATGGCTCGGTTAGTGACCATTTAACTATTTAATATTTTCCCGATACTGATTCATCAGTTTTTTAATTTTTGGATCAATAATGATTTGGCAGTAAGGTTGGTAGCTATTGCGCTGGTAATAATTTTGATGATAATTTTCAGCCCGGTAAAAATTTGTAAAGGGAGTGACTTGGGTAACGATTCTTTCCGGATATTTTCCGGAATTTTGAAATTGCTTAATTATTTTTTCGGCGGTTTCTTTTTGTTGGCGAGAATGATAAAAAATTACCGAACGATATTGTGGCCCAACGTCATTGCCCTGTCTGTTAATTGTTGTAGGATCGTGCAGATGAAAGAAAATATCAAGCAAAGTAGGAAAGGAAATTATTGCGGGGTTAAATTCTATTTGGATACTTTCGGCGTGCCCTGTTTTTTCACCACAAACCTGTTCATAAGTCGGATTTTCTATCCACCCACCGCTATAGCCTGGAGTAACTTTGGTGACTCCTTTTAATCTCTGAAAAATTGCTTCCGTGCACCAAAAACATCCTCCGGCCAAAGTTGCCATTTCTTTTTTAATGGTCATAAGCGATTGTTAATCTAGTAGAGATC
>JACQHK010000023.1 GCA_016199065.1 Candidatus Microgenomates bacterium
AGTATCAAGTATTAAGTATCCCCGGCCTCGCTCGGCACTGGGCGGGCGGGTATTAAGAAATAAGTATTTATTATTAAGTATCATTTTTGCCTTGGCAACAGGTTTTACCTTGCCGTCAATGCTGGTGGGAATTTATTCAATACTGGGATTGTGGATGTTGTATAAAATTTTCCAATTATCCAATTTTCCTAATTTTCCAAAGAATTTTCAAAACAAAAACATTTTTGAATTTAAATTATTCTTTAAAAAAAACAGCCAATGGTTAATACCATTAGTCATTTTCTTTTGTATCACTTTTATTTCTTTAATTTACAACCTCTGGATTACCGGTTTTTATCCCTGGAAAGCCTTAGTAGAAACTGATCTGTATGTTAACAGAACAGCCTTTCCTTATTTGAATTATCTTTTGGCTTTAGGACCGGTGGGAATGTTGGGTCTGGTCGGAGCTTTTTTGGTTTTTCTCTTAAAAAAAGAACGGCTTTATTGGTCTTCTTTTTGGGTACTGGGAATGTTTATTTTAATTTTGGTTTTTGACAAGATTCGCTGGCATAATCAGACTAGGTTTTTAGAAGTCGGTCCTGAGTTACCACTCTCCATTCTGGCCGTTTTAACACTTTCTGTGATAGGAACGGTTTTTGGTAAGGCGAAAACCTGGTTTGTGCTTATTTGTTGTTTAGTTATTCTTGCTACGGCCGGTTTTCTCTTTGCCATTTCTATCAAAGCACAGACTGCATTTATTGATCATAAAGTTTTGGGAAGTTATCCGCCTTTATCTTTGGGAAACTTTGTTGTTTATCCGGTTAAAACAGTAATGGAAGGAGTAAATTTTATAGCCCAGAAGGCGCAGGATCAGGAAGTAACTTTATCCGGCTACATCACCGGTAACCACATTGGTGCTTACGCCGGAAAGTTCGTTTATGTAGGGCATGGGAGCCAAACTGTTCATTTCTACCAGGAGAAACAACCCTTGGCCATTGAGTTTTACCAGGGAAGAATGTCACAAGAAAAAGCCCAACAATTTTTAAGAGAAAATCGTATAAAATACGTTTTCTATGGACCTGAAGAAAAAACTTATGGTCAATATCCTCTCCAGGCTAATTTTTTAAGAGAAGTATTTAGAAGTGGCGATGTGGTAATATACAAAGTTAATTTCTAATTTTCATTTTTCAATTATTATTCATTTATCATTTATCTAATTATTTAAATTAGAAATTGGGAAAATAATCATTGAATGAAAAATGATAAATGGAAACTGAAAAATAATCGCCATGCCTTTTCTTTCTCTAATCATTCCTGCTCATAATTCGAGCCAAACCCTACCTCGTCTTTTGGATTCCATACGTTACGAAAGACTAAATAATTTGGAAATTATTGTCGTAGATGATAATTCCAAAGAGAAATTATCCCACTTCGCCGAGGCTACGCGGGACAAAAAAAATATTAAAATATTTTTTTTGAAAAAAAACATGGGTCCGGCGCACGCCAGAAATTTTGGTGCAGAAAAGGCCAGGGGTGATGTGTTAGTTTTTTTGGATGCTGATGTCGTCGTAATGCCTGGTACGTTAAAAGAAGTAGTTAGGATTTTTACCGAGGACAAATACAAAGTGGCTGCGACTGGGGTATGGGACAAAAAACAGGAGGGAATAAGTTTTTTTCCTAAATTTAAGGCGCTGAGAGACTGGAGTTATTGGGTTAATGAAAGAAAGGCTGACAGTTACTATTATTTGTTTTCCACGCGCATTGCCGCAATCAGACGTGATGTTTTTTTACAGCTGGGAGGATTTAATGAAAGTTTCCGGGGTGCTGATGTGGAGGATATTGAATTTACTTACCGACTGGCCAAAAAATATCGGGTTGATTTTAACGAAAAAATGCGCGTTTTTCATCAGTTTGAAGATTTTTGGCCAATTGCCAAGAAATATTTTAAAAGAGCATACCAATGGGTCGAAATTTTTAGTAACCGTAAAAAATTTGACCCGGTGGCAACGACCGGAAACGAGGCCATAACGACCATTTCAGCTGTAGGGCTGATGGGGAGTCTAGGATTAGGCCTGATAAGTCTTATGAGTCAAATCAGCCAGGTAAGGCAAATAAGAGAAATAGGTTTAGGGGCAGGAGTTTTGTTTTTTGGATTAAGCGCTGTCTTTTTAACCATTCATCTCTTAGGTGTCAGAAAATTTTTGAAATTTGTTTATCAGGAAGAAGGTCTATTTTTTACCATTAAATCATTTTTTGTAGGCATCGTCCTATATCTGTTTATTTTTGCCGGAGCAGTGTGGGGGACGCTTAGGAAATATTTTAAATAATCAACAGGTGTGAACCTGTCCCACCTGACAGGTGGTAAAGATTTTCTGGTAGCCAAAGAAGCTGGGTAAAACTTATAGTAAATGACGGTGTTTAAATAGAATGTTGTGATAATCTATTCAACCCCAGGGGTCGGAACTATGGGCTTTTCGTCTGGGAACACCAACTTTTCGTCTTATTTTATCTAATTCGTCGAACCAATTTTTATCGTCAGATTTTAGAAACTGTTGAGCTATTCCCGAACCAACAGCCGCGGAAAAATGATCTACCCCGCGTTCGATCAACCTGTCACAGTGTCTGTGCCAGTCGGTGGTAATTTTGATTAAGTATTCAAGCTGTTCGTGACTATATATTTTAGGTAGGACTTTGTGTAACAACTCTGCCGTTACGCCATTATTTTTGTATCTGACCTGAGATAAAATATCGCAAAACATAAAAAAGCGTAGAACGAAATCATGGGGATTTACTTCGTCAGGAGTCTTTACATGTTCCCTTATTATTCTCAAACAAGTGGGCACATCCTTTTCTCGAAGAGGAATCGAGCCATCCTTATTTAATTTGTTAACAAACCTCGCAGCACGTGCGCCATGTTGAGGATCCTCGTTGTCATTTTCTCTTCTTACATCATGATATAAGGCAGCCACCGTAAGTACATCGAGCGGTAGTAGATATCCTCTTTGGATGAGATCGTTTCCGAGAGCATTAACCAACCCCGTAACTATTACCAGATGGGCGGGTGAGTGCTCACAGCCCATTAATACCTCGCGCGTAAGCCAAGGTCCGCCTTCTGTTTTGTGTTTTGCAAAACGCCGGGGGAAATTTTTTTGAAACACCTTCATATCAGGTAAATTTTTTACCGGTAACGGCCAACATTCAACGGTATTCATATTTTTTTGAAATATAGGATAGAAAGAGGCTTATTTTACAGCAAAAACCGTTACTTGACCATTATCAAAGATTTTTTGTAAGAAATTTTCCTTGGTTAAGTCACCACCATAGGATTTTTCTTGATAACCCCAATAGAGATAACTGACGTTTTGAGATTTAAGGAAGGCTTGCAACTGGCTGCCTTTCAGTACGCCCTGATACATCAAAATAACTTTCTCCATATTTTTTTGATAAGCAGGATCGTTTTCAAAATTAGCCCCCAGCGCAACTTTATTATCAGCTACCCCGGGAAGCAAAAATCTTGCTTCATAGGCGGTGGTGATGAAGCTGTCTTCCGGTGTGTTGTTTTTTAAAAAAAGAAAGGCTTCGTAAGTTTTTTGTGAGGGGTAAGAAAAAGTGGAAAAAGATTTAAAATCGGATACTTCAAAGATTTGACGATTAATAGACTGAACTGATAGGGGTAGGGTAATTAAAAAGACCACCAATAGTATTAAGTATTTAGTATTAAGTATTAAGCCGAATATTTTTAATTTTTTCTCCGCTTTTAATAACAACAAGGTTGCGAAGAAAGCAAGTGGAATAAAAAATGGCCCGTGCAGACTGCGCAAACGGTCAAAATTAAGAATCTGGTAGCCGAAGAAAAAGAAAAAGGACTGGACTACGAACCAGGAAAAGACTAGTAGTAAGGAATTATTGGTCCAATCAGACTGATGAGTTTTATAGGGCTTATGAAAAAAAGAAAAAAAGATTCCCAAGAGAGCAAGAAAAAGGGCTGGACCAAGCGCTAGGACAAATTCAAGCAAAGGAATGTTATAGGCGGTGGTTGTTCCATGTTCGGTGATAAACCGATAAAACGGAAGGGTAAAAACATAACGGAAATACAAAATCGGAATTAATCCTGGCAAAAGGACAAAAAATAAAGGTAAGGTCAGGGTAATTAACCAAGGAATAGTTTTTTTAAAGAAGGATGTTTTGTCAAGTGAGATCTGGATTTGTAAGAAAAAATGATTATTTAAAAATGCCAAAAGCAAATTTAAAAAGAGATAAAAACCTAAAATACCCAGCGTTAAAGTAAAATCAACCGGATGAACAAAAGCCAACAGAAAAGCCACGCCCGCCAGCGCAAGCATGAGCTTGCTCAGGCGTTGCGGGCGGGAAGTTATTTTAATAAACAACATTAGTACCAAAAGCATTAGTATGCTGCCCATTAAATAGTGGGGAAGAATGGTAGAGCGTCTTGTGGCATCAAGTTCTACCCACCATGAAAGATATGGCTCAATGGTAAAAGGTTTCAGGGAAACATGAGGAAAACCACCAACGAAAAAGGCCAGGAAAAAGGCAATTTGGCTATTAGCTAATGGCTGTTTGCTTTTAGCTAATTTGAATAAGAAGAAAAAAAAATAAAAGGTTACTGTAAGAAAAACGGCTCCTAAAATTAATCTTGATAAATGATAGGTCAGGACTGAATTTAATCCCAACAGTCTTCCTATCAAACCAAGAAAAGAATATTCCGAATGAACAAAAGTAGGAACGTGGGGTTCATTGGTTATTTTATTAACCGTCATCAGATGGCCGTTAACACCCTGATTGATTAAATGCAGGTAGCCGTAATAGTCCTCTGACCAGCGGTGTAATCCCATAAAAACCCGGTCGGGTGGAGTGTGTAATGACTGGATAATAAAAGGAAGCATGGAGGCAAATAAAGGCGTGAATAGAAGGAAAAAAAGAAGCAGAAAAAATACTACATTTTTAGAGATTTTCATTACCTAAGGATAGCAAAAAGAAGAAAAAAGGAAAGTAGTTGCGAAAGAAGTATCGAGCCTGGCCTCAAACAACCTTTCTTTATGCTACAATCCAAACCATGAAAACAACCCTAGTCTCATTTATCATACCTTGTTTAGATGAAGAGCAGGCCATTGGGAAAGTAATAAAACAAATTTACGATGTACAATTTACAATGTACAAAAATAGGGTATCTAAAGAAATTATCGTAATAGATAATGGCTCGACGGACAGAAGTAGAGAGGTGGCCAAAAAGTCCGGAGCAAGAGTCATTTTTGAGCCTAGAAAAGGTTATGGACGAGCCTTGAGGACAGGTTTGGAAAATGCTAAAGGAAAATATTTGGTTTTTGCTGACGGTGATGGCAGTTATGATTTTGGCGAAACACCTAAATTACTAAAATTACTATATACGGCCCAAAATAATCACGGTGTCTCTACGGGTCGTTCCAACAATCTATTCAACCCCAGGGGTCGGACTACGGGATATGACTTGGTGATTGGATCAAGGATCAAAGGAAGGATTAAAAAAGGAGCTATGCCTTTTTGGCACAGGTATCTAGGCACCCCAATTTTAAATTTTCTTTTCTCGTTATTTTTTAAACAAAGAGTAAGCGATGTAAATTCGGGGTTTAGGACTTTGACTAAACAGGCATTTCAAAAATTAAATTTAAAAGCCAACGGCATGGAATTTGCTTCGGAAATGATCTATAAAGCAGGTCATAAGAAATTAAAAATTGCCGAAGTTGCAATCAGCTATTTTCCACGGATTGGTCAATCAAAACTTACTCCGTTTCGTGATGCCTGGAGGCATGTTAAATTCCTGTTGTTATTTTCTCCAACCTTTCTCTTCTTAGTTCCCGGGGCCTTACTTTTTTTATTCGGTTTTGCGGTTTTACTCTGGCTTTTACCGGGCAAACAATTGTTGCTCGGAAAATATTTTGATTTACACACGATGCTTAGTGCCGCGTTTGCCGTATTAATCGGTTTTCAGATCATTTTTTTAGGACTCTTTGCCAAGGTATTTGCCTTGAACTTTCTGGAACAACAGGAAGAAACCACGAAAAAATTAGTTAGAGGATTTACTCTGGAAAAAGGTATCGCCGTAGGGATTTTGGTCTCCTTGGTGGGACTGGCAGGATTTGTTTATATCGTTTATCTTTGGTGGCAGACTAGGTTTGGCATGCTTGATGCTCCCCGGGTGCTTATTTTCAGTTTGACTTTGGTAGTTTTGGGTTTGCAGATTATCTTTTCGTCTTTTTTCTTTGGGATTATCGGTAAGGAGGAGAGATAGGGTCGATATAAGGCAAATGAGGCAAGTTAGGCAAATAAGCAGATAAGAAAAAAAGTGATAAATTTTGTTAGGATAATAATATGATGAAGAAAATTTCCCTCATTCTTCTTTTACTCAACGGTGAAAGATTTTTACCCAAGCTGCTGACAGTTCTTGACAATCAGCAAGGAGATTTTTCATTAGAACTGATTGTGGTTGATTCTGCATCTTCTGACAAAACCTGGGAAATAGTATCAAGCCTGCCTGCCGGCAAGGCAGGTATTAAGTATCAAGTATTAAGCAAAAAAACGAAAATTATTAACAATATAAAAGTTTTTAAAATTAAAAAAGAAAATTTCAGCCATGGAGGCACGAGAAATTTAGCCGTACATAAGGCGACCGGCGAAATTGTGGTTTTTCTTTCCCAGGATGCTTTGCCTGTTGATAAATATTGGTTGCAGAATCTGGTTAACCACCTTACTAATCCGCAAATAGCAGGAGTTTTTGGCAGGCAACTTCCCCGGGAAGAAACCAATCCGATCGAAAAATATTTTTACAGCATTTCTTACCCTCAAGAATCAAGAGTTATAGATCAAAATAGCGACCTGAATTTTTCCAACCAAAATCTTTTTTTTAGTAATGTTAACGCTGCAGTGCGGAGAGATTTACTTCTCAAATTTCCTTTTCGCAACGATTTAGTAATGAGCGAGGATCAATATTGGGGAAGAGAAGTAATCAGCGCAGGGTATAACATCGTTTATGAGCCTCAGGCAACGGTGTTTCATTCCCACAACTATAATTTACCGGGTCTTGCCCAAAGATACTTCTTGTCCGGTCGTTCACAAAAACAATTAAATCTTAAAGGAAAGCAGATGCAAAAAGGTATCGACACCAGTCTTGGGTTAATTAAATATCTGCTTCTCAATAAGCCTCTGTTATTACCTTACTCACTGTTGTATCTTGCAATTAAAGGAGGAGCGTTTTTCCTGGGTAAAAATTCACGTTAACTTTATGTTTAATTTACAAGACTATGAATATTTCGAAGATATTAATTTGGGATTGCTAAAGTATATGCCTCACGGAGGAAAATTAATCCTGGACGTTGGTTGCGGAAACGGCCTAATGGGGCAGATTAACAGAAAAAACCACAATGTAGTTTATGGTATTGAATATGCTCCGGTAATGAAAAACATTGCTTTAAAAAGACTTAATAAATTCTTCAGCGAAGACGTAACTGATTTTAAGCGCTGCAAACAACTTTTAAAAAAATACCGCTTCGACGTGATTGTTTTTGCCGATGTTTTAGAACATCTTTATGATCCCGTTGGTATAGTTAATTTTTATAAGAAATTTTTAAAAAAAGACGGAAGAATAATTATTTCCGTTCCCAATATTGCTGTTTGGTACGCGCGGATCTGGTTATTGTTGGGTAGATTTAATTACATGACTTGCGGAACTTTAGATAAGACACACATTAGGTTTTTTACTAAAAAAAACCTTTTACTTCTTGCTCAATACTCCGGTTTGGAAAAAGAAAAACTGGATATTACTCCGGGAATTGCCCGTTTTCCCCTGCTTTATTTCCGGGATTTCTTTAAGGGAAAAGGAAAAGGAATTAATAGAAGAGGAATAATTGATACGCCCTATTATAATTTTTACGTTAAATTTATTTATCCCCTTGAGTATTGGTTTTGCAGATTGCGGCCGGAAATCTTCGCGTTCCAGTATATCGGCGTATTTAAAAAGAAGATCAGCACAAATCATCGTCTAGTTGTCAATTAAGTTGATGAAAAGCTTATTCCGGGTTATTTCCTTAACAGCTGTCTTGTTTGGTCTATTGAATTTTTTCTACCTTGTTCCGCCGGTGGTTAATTGGGATGAAGGGACTCATGCCATCTGGGGTTTTAGAGAATGGTTGGCACTCAAAGACGGGAATTTGGTCGGTTTTTGGGAATTTGCGAGGCAACAATTTGCCTATCCGCCTCTTGGTTCATGGTTGATTGCTCTTGTTAATTTCCCTTCCGAATTTTCCATAACCCTTGCGCGTTTTGTTTCCACTCTTGGTTTTATGGCGGCGGGGATTTTAATTTTTTCGATAGGCAGACAATTAAACAAGAATAAGTTCGCTGGTTTGAGCGCTTTTTTCTTTTTTATTAGTTCTCCAATTATTCTTTTTTATTCCGTAGTCGTTTTTAAAGAAATTTGGGGTGTTGCCTTGTCGTTATTGTTTGTTTTTTTCTATTTTAGAGCAATTTCTCAAAAAAACCTGCTGAGTTATTTTTTGGCCGGATGTTCTCTTGCTTTGTTGTTTTGGGAAAAATATAACTACGCCGGCTTGGTTTTTTTGACTTTAGTCTTAGAGTCGATAGTTGAATGGGTAATAGTATTTGCCAATAAAAAAAACTTTTTTCTCGCGGGTAAAATTTTTCTCAGACAATTGTTACTTTTTTCTCCGTTAGTAATTTTTGCTTTCTGGTGGATTTTGACTCCTGATAATAAATTGGAATGGTTTTTACAAATCATGAGGTCAGACTGGAACCCGGTGACTGTCGGGTTGGGTGGTAAATTGGATTATCTATTGTTTTACCCCAATAGTTTACGAGTCAGTTATGTGTTTTCAGAAATTCTGTTTTGGCTTTTATTAACAGGTTATCTGTTAAGTATTCGAGATTTAGCGGATAAAAAAATCCGCCTCTTGTTTTTACTTTTTACAATTAATTTATTGTTGGGAACCAGACATGCGGTAAATTTGCAGGACAGGTACATTTTGACCACCGTGCCGGGGTTGTTTTTGCTGGCGGGGTTTGAGCTGGAAAAAACCTGGCTCTTTCTCAGATCAAAAAGAAAATCAAAATTTGTCAAATATGTCATATGTGTCTTATTTGTCATATCGGGGATATGGATGGGATATGATTTGATTAAGCTGCCCTGGTTCTTAAAATCCAATGCCACACACCTTTTGTCTTCGGCAATGTATGAAGAAGCCGACTATCACGACACAATTTTTAATTTTAATAAACAAGATTGGCCAAAGGGTGAGTTGTTCTTAAGAAAAAACGCTCAGACTTCGGAGCAGGTCATTGACTACATCTTAGACAACGTAGATGTAAATAAGCAGACGGAAATTGTCGGATACATGTCGGAAATTGCGCCTGATTGGGTAGAGTTGAGAATGGCTTTAAGAAGAAGAAAATGTGCAATGTCTGCCCGTCCAGCAGGCGGGTACAATTTACAATGTACAAATAATAAGAATATTAATAATTATTTAGTGACGTTGGAAGTAAAAACAACTTCTAGACTTTATACTTATGACTACAAAAGGGCGAATTCCTGGGCAATACCTAAGATTAAAGAAATAACCGAGAATAATAAAGGTAACCTGTTGGTGGAAAAGGATTTTCAGGAGTTGGGATTAATCGTCAGAGTCTATGGTTTTTAAAACAGCGATACTATATTCCTGATTTTCTTTAGAACATTTAAAAAAACTGTTGAACTAAGAATTAAACACAAATTTATTAGCCAAAAATCGGGAAACCAGCGGTAAATGTAATTAAGGAATAATAAGCCTCCCTCAAGTGTAAGTATAAAAACCGTTTCTCCCGTTTCAACCTGCTTATCTGAGACTTTTTCCGTCAGAATGGAGATAAATTCTTTTATCTGTTTTAATTTACTTTGAAAAGACTGATGTTTTCCCGGAATGGGAAGTAGGGAATAAATTACGGCGCAATTGCTGATTAATTGAAAGAAAATAAGACCATTAATAATAAAAATTAGCATACCGAAAAGACTTGCCGGGGTGTGTTGCCAGTCAAAAGAAAGTAGGCCGGCCTGATATTGGAAAATAATCAGTGATATATTAATTAAAACAAACCACAGATAAACTAACACTTCAGTTGCCGTAGAGTTAGCCCTTTTACTAAACGATATAAAAAGAATTAGCGCTGAGGCAGGTATTGCCAGAAGAAAGACGGAATAATTCCAGATTGAGAGGAAATCGTTGGTAGCGGTGTTGGCATTTAATAAAAAGATATACCAAAATAACAGATGATATTTTAAAATTGATCCCTCACTGATGTGTGCAAGGCTTTCTTTGGCGGTGAGTAAGGTAAAGAAGAAAACAAAAAGAATGTAATAAAAAGTAATATGGGAGAAAATATTGTAGCCAACCTCGTGCTTATACGGAAGTAAAGCTGAGAGTGCTATAAAAAGACTCATCATGAACATTCTCCAGGAGTCTTTAGACTTAACGGTTTTTAGAGCACCTAAAAATGTTCCCAAGCCAAAAAAAAGAGCACCGACTAACATATAAGAATATCTTACACCAGTATCTTGTCTTTATGCTATTGCGTAAGTTGATATTTTACGAGTTGAAAGTTTGTTGGGGTTACGAGGTTAAAAAACCTGGAGCGTTGTGTCTACAAGAGTTGGGATTTATAGTGAGAATCTACGGTTTTTGAAAAAGCGATAGGTGCAAACCCATCCCATCTGACAGGTGGGGGATTTTTAACGATGTAATTTGCCGGGAAAGTAGAGTAAGGAAAAGCCACTAATGATGGGCGATAAGATCAGAATTACAAACAATAAATCGTTGTAACCTACCAGCTGGTAAGAATAATTAGACATAAGAATGAAGGAAAGCGTAACAATAACAAGCAGGGAGAATAACGGGCGAGCCTGCTTATCTTTAAATTTTAATTTAATTACCTCAAGCAAACCCTTAATCTGATTAAGTTTTTCGCCAAATTCTTGTCCTTTGCCGGGAATGGGTAATAAATTATACAAAAGGCAGATGTTGGAAGCGATACCAAAAAAGACAAAACCATTTAAAAACGACGAAAAAGGAGAAGGGTAATTTCTGGAAAGCTCGCGAACATTAAAAATTTCCGGACCGATGAGGGTAAAGAACAGAAAAATATTAATAAAAATAAACCACACATATAATGCAATTTCTGTAACCGCTCCGTTAACGGAATTGACAACAGAGCTAAACAAAACGGTTAAGGAAAAACCTACTAAAATTATAAAGAACATTAAAGCAAACAATTCTCCCGAAGTGGGCCAATTTAAAGGGGAAAATTTGGTAATGGTTATAAACCAGAAGAGAATTGTATAAATTAAAACATCAAGTTCAGACACAGAGTGAAGAATTTCTTTAGCCAAAAAGGTTGTGGTTGTGAAGACAATTAAGAAGCAGAAAAAGTAACCATATGCAATTAATGCCAAATCATTCCTATTAGTGTCTTCTATTGCCAATAGTGTTATTAGCAACAACGAGGCACCGATACAGGCAATAAATCCTGTTAAACCATCCTTGGTCTTAATTCTTCTCAGCGCAGCAATTGCCACGCCTAGTCCAAAAAAAATTAAAGAAACTGTCGGGTTTGTTAAAACAGAGAAGTTAAACATTTTAGTCTCGTTGCGCCTGCCAGAAATCAGCCCCTAAGCTGTCCCAGGGAATTCTTTTCTCATCGGGTGAAGCGGGATTAAAATTGTTTGAGACAAAATAATAAATTTGAGTTGCCTTTCTGCTTAAATTGACACAACCATGAGCTACTCCCCGGGGAATAAATAACAGGCGCGAAGAAGTTCCGCCCAAAATTACTCTCATGGTTTTATTTTGAGTGGCGGATTTTTCCCTTAAGTCCCACAAACCGACCAAGAGATGATCCTGCGGAGTGACGTACCAGATTTCATCCTGTAGAAAGTGTAAGTGCCAGGCCTTAACGCTTTTGGGAAAAACCAGAGCGCGGTTAATCTGGACTAATTCAAAGTCGGGAAAAAGTTCCGTCCGGCCGTTTTTTAAACGTAAAATTTCGGAAAAATCACCGTCTTCGCCGGGGAAATTCTTTATTTCTTTTATTTCTACACCTTCCAGAGGAGTTTTTGGAGAGTAGTCCTGAGTATAGATTTTGTTTTTTATTTCGGCCGGAAGCTTGTCACTCATAGGTTAATTTTGGAAGAAAGAGAGCAAAAAGTCAAGAAAAACGGGCACACCCGAGGTGTAGCCGTGTTCCACATCGGAGGTGGAAGGATTGTAAAGAAGATTTTTTTTGATATTATTGTGGGGTATGGTTATGGTCCTTCTTTTTTTGCTTGCTTTTATTATCAGAATTATTGTTGCGGCAAACACGTTTGGTACTTGGGATATGGAATCAGTTTACATAGTTGCGGACATGCTTAAAAAGGATATCCCCGTTTATTTAGCAACATGGCGGTATAATCAGCCTCCTGTTTGGATGTGGACCATTGGCGGTATGTCATATCTCTCAGACATAACAAATATTCCTTTATCATTTTGGGCAAGAATCCCTTTTATTTTTACTGATACGGGAATAGGAATTCTGATCTATAAAATAGCAAAATGGAAAAAATATCAGGAAAAAACAGCCAAGATTTTAAGCGCTTTGTACTTGTTTTCTCCGATCGCCATCTGGGTCAGTTCTTATCAGGCACAGCTTGACAGCGCGATAATTTTTTTAATTATATTGGCTGGGTGGATTTTAGTGCGCTCAGAAAAAATTACTACTCATAAATTAATTATCAGTGGTTTAATTCTGGGCTTTTCTTCTACTATTAAACTTGTACCTTTATCCATGGCCCCAATTTTTTCTTGGTACCTTCTCAAAAAGATGTTGGTAAAGAAGGTTCCCGTGTTGAAGATTGTAATTTCTCTTACGGTATTCAATTTACTTTTGGTAATACCTCTAATTTTGGTCTTCTTGCCTTATCTGGATCAATGGGCAGGCATTAGGGCGGATGTTGTTGGTTACAAGACCGCATGGGGTATTTGGGGAACATCTTTGTTATTAAGAAGATTAGTGGAATTAGTGCCCGGTCAAATAATTACAGATGTTGTCGAATTTAGCAAACAACAGGGTCTTATTGTTGCCTCGATATTAGCCTTATCTTACCTTTTTGTTTTAATAAAGCGTATGAGTTTATTTGGTATGATTTTTACGCTGTTTTTTGTTGTTACTCTCGTGTCACCGTTTTTGGCTCCTCAGTATCTACTTTGGTTATTGCCGTTTTGGCTTATTGAGAAAGCAAAACCCACTCTTTTTATAATCTATAATCTGCTATCATTTTCTTCTTTATTTCTTCTGTTTGCGGAGTGGCAGGATCCGCAATTTTTTGTTTATCTGGGTAATATTTTGGGTATTAACGATCGAATATTAAGCATTAACAGTTTTACACTTTTTTCCCTCTCGGCCTGGATGATTCTTTTTTTCGTCATTAAAGCAAAAAGAAAAACATGATCAAACTTATCAAGTCGACTTTTTATCAGGAAGAAAAAACCAAACAAAAACTGGTTCATTTTATTAAAAACGCCCGGCAGTTAAGTTTCGGCAAAGAATGTGAAAATTTTGAAATAAAATTTGCCCGCTGGCAAGGCAGAAAGCATTGCGTGATGGTCAATAGCGGCAGCTCTGCCAACCTGGCGTTATTTCAGGCCCTGTTAAATATCGGTTATTTAAAAAAGAACGATTTGGTTGGGTTTTCCGCAGTTACCTGGTCAACCAATGCCATGCCTATCGTGCAACTTGGATTACAACCGGTTCCGGTAGATATTGAATTAAATACAATCAATGTTTCGAGCAAGCAGCTGTTAAAAGTTCTAAAAAAATATCCTCTCAAAATGTTATTTATAACCAATTTATTGGGTTTTTGTGACGATCTGGAAGAGATTGTAAAAATTTGCCGGGAGAAAAAAATTATTCTGACAGAGGATAATTGCGAGTCTTTAGGAAGCGTTTATCGGGGTAAAAAACTGGGAAATTTTGGTTTGGCAAGCACTTTTTCCTTTTATGTCGGACATCACATGTCGACCATCGAAGGAGGAGCAATTTGTACGGATGACGAGGATTTGGCAATTATGCTGAGATTGGTCAGAGCTCATGGTTGGGACCGTAATTTAAACTTTACCAAACAAAAGGAGCTGAGAAAAAAATTTCATATCAATCAGTCCTTTTACGCCCGCTATTCGTTTTATGATTTAGGATTTAATTTTAGACCGACCGAAATCGCCGGATTTTTGGGAAACGTGGGCCTTAATCATCTGCCGGAAATAATTAAGAAACGCGAGAGAAACTTTATGAAGCTGGCAAAAGTGTTGTACACCAAATCCGACCGCTATTATCCTCTTAAGTATCAGCATTTAACCGTAAATTCTAATTTTGCGTTCCCCCTGATTTGCACCAGTGAAAAACTGAGAAACGAATTGGTCAAAAAATGCGCCAACAAAGTTGAAATCCGGCCCATCGTCGGCGGCAATATCCGCCTGCAGCCTTTTTTTACCAAATACCTGACAGGTGATCGTTTTCCACCAACCGACAATGCCGATTTGGTTCATAGGCAGGGTCTGTATTTTGGCAACAATCCCGAATTAACAAGGCAGGAAATTGAATTGATTATTAATCTTTTTAATTCATGAACAATAACGAGACGGCGGTGATTATTCCCGCCTATAATGAAGGAAAAAATTTACAGATTTTGGTGACTAAAATAACAAATAATTTCCCCGGAATAGAAATCGTGATAGTGGATGATTCCCAAAAAGAAGAAAATCTTCTTCTAAAAAAAGCTTTGGCCAATTTCAAAAAAGTGACTATTCTTTCCCGGGAGAAAAAACAGGGCCGGGGAAGTGCTGTGATTTTCGGTATGAAAGAAGCATTGAAAAATAAAAAAAATAAGTACTTTTTTGAAATGGATGCGGATCTGGCTCACGACCCGTTGGAATTTCCGCAATTTTTTTCGGCCAGCGAAAAGTATGATATGGTCGTCGGATCGCGTTATTTAACGAAAAGCAGAATTATTAAATGGCCCTTGTATCGTTTGGTCCAAAGCAAAGTAATTAATTTTTTACTAAAGTATTGGCTGGGTATAAAATTAAGCGATTATACCAACGGTTTTAGACTGTACAAAAGGTCCGCCGTTGAATTTATAGTGGTGCAAAAATTAAAGGAAGCAGGTTACATTTCCCTGTCAGAGATTGCTTTTAAACTTAAAAAGGCCCGCCTGCCAAACGGGCAGAGAAAATTTAAAATAGGGGAGGTGCCAACCAGTTTTACCGACCGGACTTATGGTAAATCAAACGCCGACGCTAAGGAATTATTAAGATCGCTCGTTGGTGCAGTAAGAATCAGATTAAACGGTTAGATTATTTAATTTTATAGATCGCAGTTTCGTCATTTTGATAGACGTTTTGCAGAAGCGAGGCGTATGATGATAAATCGCCTAGAGCCTTTTCTTCTACCGAAACAAAAACAAAATTTACTTTTTCTTTATTTAAAAAATTTTCTGCTTCACCCAAAGTCATTTCACCTTTAAAAAATTTTTGCACTAACGGGAGCTTTTTGGCATAAAGATAACTATGAACATAGTCACCAACCAGAACTCTTCTGCCGGGAATGGCCGGAATAATATTCCCGACCGTAGGCAGAGATAAAATTACGTCGTTGGTCCGGCTGTGATCTTTTAACCAGAGAAAACCCCTGTACATGCCTTTGGTCGGGTAGGCTAGAAGTTCCAGGCTCGGAGGTTTACCGAATTGAGAAAATTGTTTTTCAAAACCCTGTTTGATTGAAGGAAGACCTACGGATAGAAGTAAGAAACAAGCCACACCCGCCATCGCAAACTTGAGCTTGCTCAGGCGTTGCGGGTGGGTAGCAAGTATTAAGTAGTAAGATGTAGCCTGTGAGAAATTTAGTTTGGAACGCAGATAAGAAAAAACAGTTCTTAAACCATAGACTGCCAGAATAGACCAGACTAAAAGATATGGTGTTTGATAATAACGATGTTTACTGGTACCCAGGAATATATAGCCATAAAAAAATAAAAACAGATTGGAAGTTAAAAAAGAAATCAGCAATAGCCCGAGATTTTTATGTTCAGTAAGTAATTTTCTGACACCGATAAGGCTTAGAAGTATTAAAGGACCAAGTACAATAAAAAATCCTCCCAGCGTCGGAGTAAGAGGGGCTTTGCTGTCGATCTGGACAAAGTATCCTTCCCAATATTTAAAAACTTGATACCAAACCGGATTTTGGGAAAAGACCTGCTGCCAGTAAAAAATCGGAGAAATCATTACCAAAAACAGCAGAAACATCAAGAGGGCCGGTTGCCACAAGAGACGGATTTTCTCTTTGTTAAAAAGTACCAACAAAGATTTTGATAGTAAATAAAAAACTACAGTAAAAATGAGACTGATAATAGTAATGCCGTGGATTAAGCCTCCTAAAAGAGCAAAGAGCAATAAAAGGACAAACCTCCTTATTCTTTGTGAAAGATTGTATTTTTGGTAATTTTCGTAAAAACTTAAGCTGTAAAAAAGAAGTAACAAAAACAAACTCATGCCCATTAATTTATGTGGTTCAAAAGTAAGTCTGTTGATTAAATCAGGCGGTTGATAGAAGTCAAAAAATGTTTTGAAGATTAAACCCCGTTCCGTCGTCGGCCAAAAAATTCCACCCCAAAAAATCGAGAAAAGAAAAGTTATTCTCTGCCATCCCAGGTCTTTAAAAAACTTAGCAATAAACCAGAAAGAGAGTAACAGATAAATAATCAGAAAGAGACTGCGAAAGAGGTAAAACGTTGTGACTACACCAAGACCTATTTGCGCACCGATTTTTCCCATGACTAAATATTCGACATGGACAAACGCTTCCTCATGAGGTTCATTGGTATAGAAATCAGCCACAGAAACACGGTTTAACGCGCCCTGGTTGGTGTAGAAGAGGTAAATATAATAATCAGGAGTATAACGCTCAGCGCCCAGGTAGACCCGATCTGGCGGAGTTTGCCGAAGGTGATATAAAAAGGGTAAATATTGGAGAAAAATTGTCAATCCGATGACTAAAAATAAAAAGAGCCAGTTTTTCTTAAAGATTTCCATAAATTCATTTTATCACTGTCAGGGGATCGGATCGTAGGCATCTAACGATAGTGGATTGTTAAAGTTCTTTTAATTTGCGCATTTAGATTCGCAGGCGAAGATGATATCCGTTGAAGCAGCTCCGGTTTGCTGCAGGCAGGTTTCCACACACGATTTACATTGCTGATATTTAATGTTAAAAACCGGTTGGCATTGATTATTAACCCTTTGGCAGGAAGCAAACTGACGGCAACGGTCACCGATTTCGTAAATTTCAGTGCAGGCGCTGGGAATTTGTGTTCCACAAACGATATCCATTCCGTGGCAGTTGGTAATTCCGCAGGATGTTGGTTGAGCAGTAGGGGTAGGAGTCGGGGTGGAGCCGATTTTATTATTTTTTCCGAAATTCTCAAGTAAAATATTGTAGTCGAAGATATCGACCTTGCAGTCTCCGTTAAGGTCGGCCACGTTGCCGCAGGCAGTATTGCCGAAGTTCTGGAGTAACAAATTATAATCAAAAATATCTACATCGGAGTCTTTATCAATATCTCCCGGTAGGGAGTTTTTAATTATTAAATTAAATTCGCCCGCCTTACCCAACACGTTTTCTTTACTGCCCAAAGCACTTACCTGTCCCTGTATTACATTAATTGTCGTGTTATTGGTTTCTTTCAAAGCAGTCGCCGAAATTAACAAAACCGGAGTAGCCAGTCCATTTACCGGTTTATTAACGTCAGAACCCACCACTATTCTTACCCGGCCGTTAGTGTTGTCAATCTGCGGTTTGACTAAAACGTTGGGGAAGGAAAATTGAGGAGTGACAGTGTTGACCTTAATTTTGCCCGGATCAAAAGCCAACGTGACATCTACTGCCGTGACTTTTAGGTCCTGGGTATTAATTGTCAGGCCGGTTGCGAAAAGTTGGTTCTGGTTAACCATATCTTTTTCCGGGGCGAAGAACAACACGGCCTTATTTACAGGTATTACGGTGGGGGTCACAGTGGAAGGCGGAGGACAAGCTGCTGTGGCATAGAGTTCTTGAAAAGAAACTGTCTTAGGATTATTAGGAAGATAGATTAAATGATAGGGATAATGAATTGCCGAATCGGCAAGACAAGATGTGTTGTAAAAAACCACCGATGCTTTAATTTGGTCTGCGTATTCATTAACTTCATTAAATTGAACTTTATATCCGCCGCTTCCTACTTGCCCGTAGGTGGCAAAAAAGACCATGTATTTTTTAAAGTCAATTTTGGGAATTCTCACGTCCTGATTGGGAAAAAGAATATTCATCATTCTCCAAAATTCATTTTCGTCGCGAATAACGCCTGTTGATTTGTTGGAATAGCCCGAAGTGGGATTTCCTTGCATCAGATTTTTAAATTCTATTTTTCTGCCCGGACCAGGTGTAAGGTAAGTATTATTAAGGTTAATAAACAAGTCTTGTCCGTTAACTAATAACAGTTGCCCTTGGGCAGTAAAACTTTGATTAACAAAGGGTTTTAAGTCCTGATAGGAACTTCTGACATAAGCTGTTTGGTCGGGTTCTACACAAGGTGCTTTAATACAGACAATAGTTGGTTGTATCCTGATGGTATTTAAAAGATAAACATTTTCTCCATTGTAGGATTTGATTGACGAAGTTAGTTTACCCGTTGATTGATAACTTTGATTAAGTAATTCGGCCGGTTGGATTTTTTCCACCTCAAATTGTCTACCGTCATAAAATGGCCACCAGTTTTCTTTATCAGACGTACAAGTTAGTGGAGTACCATAAGTACAGGTTTCCCGATAGTATTGTGTCATGACTCCTTCTGCAAGGACCTTTTTACCCACAAAGGGGTCAAGTGCTAAAACGGGTGGTTTGATACAGGGTTTGCCGGCAAAACAGGTTACCAGAAAGCCTTTGGGTTCTACCGGATGAGTCCGGGCGTCATCGGTTTTTAAGAAATATGCTTCCCGATCGGGATTAGTATAAAACCCAACCAGGAAATCAGCCGGAAGTTTTTTTAGGGACGTGTCATCTGATCCAAGATAAATTAGTAAAGTCCGGTCGTTGGGTAAGGTAAAAGAATTATTAAGCGCATAATCTTTCTTTAATTCCAAACGGGTATCCATTGTTACCCAGTTGCCCCATTTGTCGATGAGGGGTTTGTAAGACGAATTAAAAACATACATCCTTTCCGTGAAGGAAGAAAAAGCATGACATTTTTCAATATTTACTGAGGCGCAGGACCTAAAAAGAATCTCGGCATCTTTATAGGTGGAAAGATCGGGTACTACGACTTTGTACAATTTAAGTTTTCCGAAATTTTGGGTAAAAATATTATCAGCGTCGGTTTCTTTCATCTGGTCAAAAACCTGCGTATTTATTTCCAGCGAGTTAACTTTTAAGGCTTCGGGGGCTTTCACATCAGTTACCCCCAAAACGTTTTGACCCGTACTAAAGGCTAAGTCAAACTTGGCAGAAGCAATTTTGGTAGAATCGACTATTCGGCCTACACCCGTGCCTTTTATTAAAGTGCCAAATTCTGTGACTTTAATTTTGGCGATTCGATTGTAATAAGTGCTGGGCGGTACAAACGCCCGACCCCGATTATCCTGACGTTGGGTAAGTGTGACGAAGAGAAAGAGCGGCAAGCTGACACATACAGCAATAATAGCCAGGAGCAAAGGAAAATTGTGTTTGAGGTTCATATTCTAAAAATTTTCTATTTACTATTTTTCATTCATTGATTAATTTATCATTTTTCAATTTTAAATTTGAAAATAAATGCAAATTGAATAGAAAATGACAAATGACAATTACAAATTAGCGTAAGGTGCTATTTAATAAAATACCGTTGGCAAAATAAAATCCGGTCGGGCTATCAGGAAGTAAATCGTAGGTGTATTCATCCTGATAGGGAACCAATTCTGCTCTCAGAACCTCGGATCCGTCATAAGATTGACCGGGTTTTAAATCGCTGACGGTACGCGAGTCGATAGTCGGATGTTTGGGTGAGACCCAGAGCGTTTTTCCGTCAGTTAATACCAAATAGACCACCTGATGATTTTCCACTTTAGTTTTACTTACTTTAAGAAGGGGAACGGTAATTTTTTCTCCATACTGATCAACGCTGGTGACCAGAGATCCTTCATGTAAGTCTTGGACAGGAGACGTTCCATAAGGAGTGGAAATTCTAGTATCTTTGGCTAAACAAATTGGCATGGGACATCCGGGAGGAAAACAACCATAAGCGGGCATGCCACTGCAAATAGTTCCCGCCGGACAAGTTTGACCTTCCCGACAGCTTCCCAAACCGGCACATTTGTTAATAACCGTAGGTGTTGGTGTCAGACATTGATTTTGACAAGCCTGGCTGGCTTCCTTTTCCCAAACATCGGTTGTTTTGCAACTTGTAGGAGAACCCATAATTCCTGCATACCCATTGCTGCAGGTATATTTAACATACTGATAAGAATTGTCTGTGCAGAGATTATAAAATTCTTTATTGCTTAAAAAATTATCACAGATGATAGTTGTCGGGTACGGGGTGGGTGTAACAATGATCGGCTCAACCCTTTTAACGTTTAAGAAACGATCTTTTTTGTCACCAATATAATAACCGTCACTCGTTAGCTTAACTTGCTGATCAACAAAAACTCCCAAGTCGATGTTTGAACTTCGGGCATAAATTAAATTTCCCGGGTAAGGAGGTACTGAAGTTATAACAGTGGTTCTTCCTTGGCCTTGGTTGCTTGGTGCAAAACCCTGAGCGCCATTACCTGCTTGCGCAGACAGGCCGCCATAGCCCGGAGCAACACTGCCTTCAGATTCTCCGAGAATTTCCATCACCTTTGGTGGGGAAGAAACAGGACAGTTGTTGTCTTCGCAGGGATAGGGTTGAGGAGAGAGATAGTTGTCTTGTTTTTCCCCGAAAAACAGATAAACGTTTTCATTTATATAATTAAAATTACTCTGATATAAAT
>JACQHK010000022.1 GCA_016199065.1 Candidatus Microgenomates bacterium
ATACTTCGATAACTCAGGTTTGTAACCTGAGTTTCTCAGTATATACTCCTGCTTGCGCAGGCAAGCATCTAATCCGCTTTTTCGCTCTGACGAACTGTAAACCGGAGTAAGATGAGTATACAATGTCCCAATATTTTTGCGTCCGTAGCTCAGCGGTAGAGCGCTACTCTTATAAAGTAGATGTCCTTGGTTCGATCCCAAGCGGACGCACAAGCGACGGACAGGTAAAGTCGATGCAGATGGTCCGACTCCATCCGGTTCCACAACGTAATCCATATGTCTTGTAAGACATATCAGACAGATAAGACTAATAAGAAAAATATTTAAGATTTTACAACAGAGGATTACAGCTCTTCCAGCTTCACCTTTTCTTCCATGTTCTCTTTAATCAAATCCAGATACCTTTCGGTAGTAGAGAGGCGTTTATGGCCAGCCAGTTTGGAAACGACGACTAAGGAAGTTCCTCCCATCAGGTGATGAGCTACCCAGGTGTGTCTTAAGTCATTAACCTTAGCGTCCTTAATGCCTGCGATCCGAAAATAGCGATCAATAGCCGTTCTAATATTTCTGATTAATAAAGGCCGGCCGGTTTTGGTTACGAAGAGAGTATTACTGTCGCCCTTAGGCCTTTGCGCTAAATATTTATCAAGCGCCTGTTTAACGGCCTTGTTTAATGGAATAGTTCGAGTGGCATGACCTTCAATAGCAGGAATGACCAGACTATTATCTTTGAGACTATCTACTGTTAGGGCAGCCAATTCGCCAATTCTGATACCTGTTTGAAGCAGTGTTTCGACCACTGCCGACATTCGGGTATCGTGGCGGCAAGCGTCTCTTAGCGCACGATATTCCATTTTTGTTAAAATCCGTGGGGGCTTAGCTTCAAATTTGGGGTGAGAAATGAGGCTGGAAGGATTATTATCAATTAATCCCTGATCTTTTAAAAATTTAAAAAAGGTCTTAAGTGAATTAATTTTCCTGGAAACTGATTTGGCTGTATAACCCTCGCGAGTTAGTTTCGTAAGAAAAGACTCTAGGTCCTGTTGCGTAACGTCTTCTGCCTGACGTTTGGCCCGCTGAGCCAAGAAATCTACGATTTGGCTGATATCCTTTCCGTATGCTAGAATGGTGGCAGAGGCACGGTGGTTATTTTTTAAAAAATCAATAAAACGCCCGTGGGCGTCAACAAGAGCAATTCCTGCCATATGTATCCTATAATAACACCAAGGGGGTTGTTCGTCAACCTGCATTCAGGCTAGGCGTAAAGAGAATCTAAACACGGCCAAAAATATTTAACTGCCATGAAAAATTCCTTAATTTATTTCATTTTCCTCCTCTTCGGCCTATATTTAATGCTTAATCTAAGCCAGTCAATACTTTCTTTAACCGCAAAAAATAAAGAAGTAGAACAGGCAAATGACAAGGTGGAAACAGAATTGGTTAAAAACAGCGAGCTTATTTCCGAGCTTTCCCAAGTAAGAAGTCCCAAATATATCGAGAGACAGGCAAGGGAAAAATTAGGAATGTCGCGACCAGGAGAAACAGTAGTGGTGGTTCCGCAGGAAATCGTTACTGAGTTAGCCAGTCGCACCGCAACGATCTCGGCTGATTTTTACTCTCGTTTTGACGATACGCCTAACTGGCAAAAGTGGCTGAGATTGTTTTGGTAGCAGGGGCGGGGATCGAACCCGCGACCCACAGTTTATGATACTGTTGCTCTACCACTGAGCTACCCTGCCCTAAACAAATTCTTCCACAATCTTATCTTTCTTGCGTAAAAAAATCAATTTAGCTATAATGAGAGGCTATTGACGCGGGGTAGTGTACAGGGCACGTGAGGCTCATAATCTCACAGACCGGACGCAATTTCCGGCCCCGCAACAAGACTTTGACAATATTTGCTATAATGTTTACACAATTTAACAAAAGCGTTGATCCGGAAGGTTGGAACCGGGTCCCCTGCTAAAGTGGGGACGCTGCACAAAAGTATGTGACGGAGGCGAAACCGTAAAAGTCAGCAACGTATGTCGCAATAGCGGAGTACGTCATAAATAAGGCTAACTTATTTTGACTAATTCCCGATTGGGGATTTTTTAATATAAGTCGGTAAATCAAGGTGGCACCGCCCGTAAGGACCCTTGTAAGACTCTATTTTTATGGAATGGAGTTTTGCAAAGGTCCTTTATTTATTAATTTAAGGAGAATATATGAGAAATTTTTTTGAGTCAGGAATATTTTTTGATCATAACGACGGAGCCCCTACATCCGCCTTACCGGTGGGTGAGGGGTTAGTTTGGCTCGGAAGAAGAATTGAGAAGTTTAGTACCTGACTTGTCGAAATTTGACAGCGTAGTTTCCTTGCGGAAAAAGGGATTAATCGGACGACATGTAAATGTCGGGCAACTTAAATTTCAACGTGAGGTGATAAAAAGAATGACGAATAAGGTATTAATTCCGACATTCGAACGCGAATATTTAACAAGAGAAGCTTTAAAAAAAACCACGAATACGGTTTTACATCTGATGTTTAATAAATTGTCCGACTCGTCTTTCGGAACGCATTTTTTAGAGGACGAAACGAGTGCAGTTACGGAATTATTACTGGAAGCTGATTCCTGTGGTGTTCCTTTATTGATTCCTGCGCCTGTTTGTCCAGATTATTTGAAAGGAGGTTATGTTCTTGGTGAATCAATTGGAGATTACGCGAGAAACTTAGTTAAAAACATTCCCAGAGTAGGCCGATTTTTTCAAGAACATGGTTTTGCAGTAACCTTTGAATTAGACATAGCAGATGGTGATGCAGAAGACGAATTCCTTGAGCCGCTTCTGGGAATTCCCAAAAAGGAGTTTTTAAGAAGAACTAAATCAACAGAGGAGGCGGTTAAAAGAGAGATAGAAAAACAAAAAATAAAAAGTATAGAAGTTGGTTCACTTTTAGCAAGAACAAAAGAAATGGGTGTTGATTACCGGTTAAGACAAAAAGAACTAGCAGAACAAATCCTTGGTTTAAGACTTCGAAGGACAGATCAGGCCCTAGATAGTCTAGTAAAACTTCGTGAAGGAGAGTTTGAAGAGTTGGGAATAAAAAAAAGCCAATATCTAACTGCAGCAGCGTACGAACTAGCTGGATATTCACTATATGGTGAGCTAATTGGTCCTGATGGATTAATTTTAATCACCTCACCGATGGCTGGTGTGTGCGTTACGGCAATAAATTTTCTCAAAGATAATTCGGCGCAGTTTAGCCCTACGCTCTATTTGAGAGAGAAAAAAGAAAGAGTGACAGGACTATTTTTAAATGATTAAATAAGGAGGAATATGAAAAACTCTTTAAAAGAAAAAATTGCAGAGCAGTTAAAAAGGGCAAAAATAGAACACGAATTTATTGTCTTGCCTGAAGATTTACCTTCTGACTCGCTGTCTCATGTGCGTTATTTGGGAATTGCCATTAAAGAGGCCGTGCCGACGATTCTTTACCGCACGGAAAAAGGCTTAATAGCGGCACAGCGCTGTATGGATTCGATGATCGACGAAGAAAAACTTAAAAAATTAGCCGGCGCAAAGCAATTAACGTTTGCGACCAAAAAAGATCTGGAAGAACTGGGATTAGAATCTGGTTATGTTCCTTTAATGGGATTAAACATTCCGTACTATACGGACCGACGCGTTTTAGAACTTAAAAAAGCCTATGGCGGTTCAGGTAGTAAAGTTTTTAACTTAAAAATTAGTCCTCACGAATTAGTAAAAATTAACAAGGCAATTTTAGGAGAATTTACCAAAATTACTACTGAGGCTAGTATGAAAGTTGATTCAAAAATCCAGGTTTATTCAGGAACTCGCGCCACAGGAAGACTTCATTTGGGAAATTATTTAGGAGCGGTTAAGGGCTACATAGAACTACAACAAAAATATTCCTGTGTTTATTCCGTGGTTGATCTTCACGCCATTACTACTCCTTATGACAAAGACCAACTATCTCAAAATACTTTAAATGTCGTAATGGATTATTTATCTGCCGGCCTTAATACAGAAAAGAGTTTTATTGAAGTGCAATCTTTGGTGCCGCAACATATGGAGTTGGCTTATTATTTAGGGACATTGTATCCGGTATCCAGGTTGGAGGATCTTCCTACTTACAAAGAAAAAAAGGCCCAGTTTCCCAAGTATATAAACATCGGCTTACTCTACTATCCGGTATTGATGGCGGCCGACATTTTGCTTTATAAGGCCTCATTGGTTCCGGTTGGTGTTGATCAGGAACCGCACCTGGAAGTTACCAGAGAAATTGCGCGCAATTTTAATCGGGAATATGGTGAAACCTTTCCCGAACCTCATCGTTTTGCCACACCAGGAGAATACGTGCCTTCCTTAACCGGAGAGGGAAAAATGAGTAAAACCAAAGAAGGTTCTTACATAAATTTAGTTGATAACAAGGATACTATAAAGCAAAAGATTGCCAGGGTCGTGACGGATTCGGGAGGTCCAGGAGAACTTCCCAAGAGCGGATCCGTGGCTAACTTGCTTAAATTAGTTGAACTTTTTCAGGGAAAGGAAACAGCAGAAGAATACAAAAAACTGTATCAGGTATCAGGTATTAAGTATCAAGTAATAAAAAGCAATTTGTCCGAAGCGATTTTTAAAGAACTTATGCCTATTCAGGAAAAAAGAAAAAAACTTGAAGAAAACCCCGGAGAAGTAAAAGAGATGCTTTTTGAGCATGCTAAAAAATTGAGAAAACTTGCTCAAGAAACGGTTGACGAAGTCAAAGAGAAAATGGGATTTTTTAAATAACTTCTACCTTCTATTTAATAAGGTTTGGGTTGCTGCGTTAATATTTTCCTTCACCGTATCCATTCCGGGTCCGCCATTAAGAACAACATCGTTGGAATTTAGCAGTTTGTTTAACACCCTTCCTTGTTCGGCAACAACTGTTCGGTATGCCTTTTCATTGCCGGGATTTTTAGTACCACCTCGATAATTTAAAGCCTGGTCGTAAATTTCATAATTCTTTTTAGCCTGTCCTGCCTTTTTGGCGTTACCTTGTTTTTCCCAATATGCCTGTTCTTGTAGCCAAACACCCCGGCCCGCCTCTATAACAAAATTATAGTCTTTGTCTGTCGGATTAGTCATGGGTGTCAATCTGATTTCTGGGTTTTGCACATCTCCAGTTCTTTCTGTGGTTGCTGTATAATCGAAATAGTTAAATAGTCGGGTTGTCCATTCTTTTCTGGCCAATTGAACTCCTAAACGGTTTTCCTGACGATCCACGCCAATCATTTGTTCCAAAGAAAGGGTATCACTCATAGGCCTCCTTGTTTTTATATCTAATATAAAAATTATAGGTTGGTTTTTGCAAAAAAATCAAGCACCGTTTATTAATTGCCATTTTTTTAAAATTTTATAAGTCGACCCTTCCTGACTCAATTTGCTTTCAAAAAGGACGACTTCCTTAATCAAAAAACTTTCTTGTGGCGGTTTTATTTTTAAACCTGCAAGTTTCTGACCCATATTCTTGACGTGGATAGGATAAGGCGGGTTGACGAATTTGCCAATCGTAATATGCGGTATAAATTTATCTTTATTTTGCGGCCGAAATCCTTTTCCTTTTAACACTTGACGAAGTTCTTCCTGTAAGGCAAATAATTTATCAAGTTGACCGTTTAGACTTAAATAAAGAATTTTGGGATGATTAAAACCGGGAAAAGCCTCCAGTTTGGTAATGCCCAGAATAAAAGTTGTAAATTGACCAATAATTGGTTTTAATAGACTTTTTATCAAGTTTAATTGTTCTGTGTTGGTGTTTCCCAGAAAAAGTAAGGTAAGGTGTAATTTTTTTTCATCTTCAAAGCGAAAAGGAAGATCTTGTTTAGTTAATTCCCACTCGTAAAGAGCCAATTTGTTTTTCAACTCCCGGGTTAGGTCAAGACCAAGAAAAATTCTTTTGGCAGGTATAGTTTTCATTGTTAAATAATAGCAAAATAGCCTCACGTATGATATACTTTTCCCCTGACGATGCTAAAATCAACTATTTCTTTTTCCGAATTTGCCAAGCTGGATTTACGAATAGGCCTAGTAAAAGATGCTTCGGAAATGGCAGGAAGCGACAGATTATTAAAATTAACGGTTGATCTGGGAGAAGAAGTTGGAGAAAGAATAATTTTAACAGGAATAAAAGAGTTTTATTCGACTAAAGAACTGATAGGAAAATTAATAGTAGTGGTAGTTAATCTTGAGCCTAGAAAAATGATGGGTGAAGAGAGTCAGGGAATGCTTTTGGCCGCGAATGGTCAAAACAAGCCGATCCTGCTTAAACCCTCAAAAAAAATCAAACCAGGCACTCCCATTAAATAAATGTAAAAACAGAGGATTAATAAAAATGGTTTCGTTAAGCAATAAAATTAAAAAAAATAAGAAATTTGAATTTAAGGCAAATTTGAGCTTCAAGAACGTTTTATTATGGGGACTGGTTGCGTTTTTTATTCTTTCTTTCTTTGCTTCTTTTTTTTCACCCCCTAAATTTTTGGAAGAAAAACCTCTTTCTGTGGTGCTAGAAGACGTAAGAGGTAAAAAAGTACAAAAAATAGAGGTAGAAGAAAATAAACTGACTGTTACTTATAAAGACGGTAAGGAATTTATCTCCCGTAAAGAACCCGGAGAAAGCCTTGCTAGGGTTTTTGAGGCTTCCGGTGTTGACCCCCGATCGGTTCAAATGAATATAAAAGATACCACCCTGCGAGATAGCTGGATTGGTCTATTGTCTACCGTTCTACCGCTGGTTTTAATGGCTCTATTTTTTCTTTTCTTAATCAGACAGGCCAGAGGTGCACAAGATTCTATTTTTACCTTTGGTGCCAGTAAGGCCAAGCTATTTAACAAAGAAATGACGAAGATTAAATTTCCTGACGTGGCCGGCGTGGACGAGGCGAAAAAAGAATTGGAAGAGGTGGTAGACTTTTTGAAAAATTCTGCAAAATATCGTGCTCTAGGAGCAAGAACTCCAAAGGGAGTGTTGTTGGTTGGGCCTTCCGGGACAGGTAAAACTCTGTTGGCCAAAGCCGTTGCCGGTGAAGCAAGTGTACCGTTTTTCTCTATGGCCGGAAGTGAGTTTATGGAAATGTTAGTAGGCGTTGGTGCCTCCAGAGTCAGAGACTTGTTTGCTACCGCCAAGAAAAATGCTCCCGCAATTATTTTCATTGACGAAATTGATGCCATTGGTCGACAAAGAGGCGTTGGAATTATGGGTGGACATGATGAAAGAGAGCAAACCCTGAATCAAATTTTAGTCGAAATGGATGGATTTTTGCCCAACGAAAATGTCATAGTGATGGCTGCGACAAACCGGCCAGACGTTTTGGATCCGGCGTTAGTTCGTCCGGGTAGGTTTGACAGGAGGGTGGCCTTAGATTTACCAGACATTGAGGGAAGAAAAGATATTTTAATGATCCATATGAAAGGAAAACCTTTTACGTCTGATGTGAATTGGGAAAAAGTGGCAAAGAGAACTGTGGGTTTTTCCGGAGCTGATTTAGAAAACATGCTTAATGAAGCAGCAATTTTGGCAGCCAGGCTTAATAAAAAGGCCATCGATATGAGCGATATTGAAGAAGCCGCAACCAAAGTAAAACTTGGTCCAGAGAAAAAACGTTTGCAAAGCGACGAAGATAAAAAAATGACTGCTTATCACGAAGCAGGACATGCTGTGGTTACTTTTATTTTACCCAATACGGACCCGGTTCACCGCATTTCCATAGTTTCGAGGGGTTTAACTTTAGGACATACCTTAATTCCACCGGCATCAGACAGAACACACGAGACCAAAAGTCAGCTTCTTTCTCAGATTGCCGCGCTGATGGGTGGTAGAGCGGCGGAGGAAGTAGTCTTTAAAGAAATAACCTCAGGTGCGTCTAATGACATTGATAAGGCGACTATGGTGGCTAGAGAAATGGTGATGGAATATGGAATGAGTTCTTTAGGACCGATCAATTACGGTCCGACTATGGATGTTACTGAGTGGGGTAAGCCCTGGTATAACGAACAAAAAATTTCACCTTCCATGCAGGACAAAATTGATGCTGAAATAAAAGTTATCGTCGAAGATGCTCACAAAAAGGCGGTAGAAATTTTAAAGGATAAGCGCAAAAAATTAGATGAGGTTGCCAATGCTCTTTTAAAAAAAGAAACCATGGAAGGTGACGAGTTTGATCAAATAATGAAAAACTAAAATGAAACTCGTTCTCATCGACGGAAATGCCATTTTACACAGGGCTTTTCATGCAATCCCTTCCTTAACTACAACCAAAGGTCAGCTAGTAAATGCTGTTTACGGTTTTATCTCGATGCTTTTAAGAGTAAAAGATGATTTACAACCTGACTATTTAGCAGTCTGTTTTGATCGTCCCAAACCAACTTTTAGACAAGAGATCTTCATTGGTTATCAAGCCCATCGTCCCAGAATGGACGAAGACCTTTCTTCTCAGATAGAAACTGTTCACGATGTCGTAAGAAGGATGAAAGTACCTATTTATGAAATGGACGGTTATGAAGCAGATGATCTTTTGGGAACCATTGCTAAAGAAAGCCAAAATTCTCAAGTCGGTTCCGACAAAGCCGGGGGAAAAAGTAAAAACCTGAAGATATTTATCGTAACGGGGGATCGCGACATACTTCAATTAGTTAATAAAAACGTGAAAGTCTACATGCCTACCAAGGGTTTATCGGAAGCTAAAGTTTTCGGCGAAAAGGAAGTAGAAGAAAAACTGGGAGTTAAGCCAGGTCAGGTAGTGGATTACAAGGGTTTGGTAGGCGATCCTTCCGACGGCTATGTGGGAGTAACGGGAATCGGGCCTAAAACCGCTTCTTCTCTTTTACAAAAATATAAAACTCTACAAAAGGTTTATGAGAATCTGGATAAATTACCCGAGCAGGTTGCGCAGAAATTAAAAGAAGGGGAAGAGTCAGCCAGGCTTTCTTATCAGTTGGCAACCATTAAAAAAGATGTTCCTTGTGATTTTAGTCTGAAAAATGCCAAAATTTCTCAATTTAACAACCCGGAGGTGCAAGAAAAACTGGAAGAACTGGAGTTTCACAGCCTCTTAAATAGGATTACCGGGAAAAAAACTGGAGTCAAAAAAAAGGAAAAAAAGAACAAGGAAAACGAGAACCAGTTGGGATTGTTCTAAATCATCGATGTCACATCGTAGCCTCATTTCGATGTGACATCGAAATAGAAAGATATGAAAATAGCTTTGGTGCATGATTTTTTAAAGGAGTACGGCGGAGCAGAGAGGGTGCTTGAAGTTTTGCACGAAATTTGGCCCAACGCTCCCATTTTTACTTCCTTTATTGACCCGGAAGGCTTAGGACCACACTGGGAGAGAATAAAAAAGTGGCACGTTATTACTTCTTGGGCGCAAAAAATTCCTTATATTTCTCAAATATATAGTCCCTTACGTTTTTTAGCTCCCTATTTTTTTGAAAGCTTCGATTTTTCGGATTTCGATGTGGTGATAACTTCGACAAATGCCTACTACGCTAAGGGGATTATTACCAGACCAGAAACGACCCATTTTTGCTATTGTCATACCCCACCAAGATCTTTATATGGGTATCCAACTCGCATGAATTGGCGAAAAAATGTATTCACGAGAATCTACGGCTATTTAATAAATCATCTTCTTAGAGAATATGATTTTTTGGCGGCTCAAAGAGTGAATTACTTTATTGCCAATTCTGAAGAAGTAAAAAAACGAATTGAGAAGTTTTATCGCCGTGACTCACTGGTAATTTATCCGCCGGTTGATTTGGCTGTTAGCCATTCGCAATCGGCTATTAACAAATACAATAAAAACAAAGAAGCCAAGAGCCAAGAGCCAATAGCTAATAGCTATTACTTATACGTAGGGAAATTGGCAGCGGCTAAAAACGTATATTTGGCTATTGAAGCAGTTAAGGACTTAGGTTTTAGATTAAAGATCGTCGGAAAGGGAGGAGAAGAAGATTCATTGAGGAAAATTGCCAATCTCAATATTGAGTTTTTAGGCGAGGTGGATGATAAACAATTGGTGGAGTTATATAAAAACTGCCTTGCAGTTATTTTTCCCGCCGCCGATGAAGATTTTGGCATCGTCCCAGTAGAGGCAATGAGTTTTGGGAAACCAATAATCGCTTTTAAGAACGGCGGAGTAGTAGAAACGGTGATTAATGGTAAAACCGGAGTGTTTTTTACTCAACCCACCGTAGAAAGCCTAGTAGGTGGGATTAAAAAGCTGAACAAATTAAAAATTAATCCTGACGAGTGTAAAAAACAAGCGGGAAAATTTAGCAAGAAAGTGTTTGTGAAAAAGATGAAAGAGTTGGTGGAAAATTACTTATAAATTATTACCGGATTGTAGCCATCTAACGATAGTGGATCGTATCGTTAATGGCCCTGGCCGTTTCTTCGCAAAGCATCAAGTTGTTCTATTATTGATTTTTCGTTATTGCCAGGAGAGGAACGTTTCCTTTTTTTATCTGCTTTTATAATTAACATTAATTGTTGAGGGTCAAAGGGACGATTTTCCTGAGTGAAGTTTGGGTCAATTTGCTTATCACGTTCCAGTCGGCTAGACATTAATTAATTGTTAAATTGTTTTTCTTCTATTTTCAAGTACCGATTTTATTCCCCCTTCGGACGGATTGAAGCTCTTAATTCTTAATATTCCACGGGCTAAGGCCCGCGGAGCTTAACATAGTTATATTAACCATAAGATAAATAAATTTTTGCTTGCCTAGGCGTGTTATAATTGATTTTAAGCCCAAAAAGGCCCCAGTTCTCCGCCGATTCGGCGGATTCGCGGGGCAGGCAAAAAAGAAGGAAAGCATGAAGATTACCAATCAATCCGCAGACTCTACGTAGTATTAACTTTACGCATCACTTTCTGCTTTTTCACAACTTTTTTTGTCGTGGTTTTGACAAGGCAGAATTTGAATACCTGGGAATTTTATGAAAAAAACCATTTTATCAGCATCACATTTGGTAAAGGCCTACAAAGCAGAAGCCGAGTCGTTTTCGGAAGCGATAAGCCGGCTTTTGAGAAGTCAAAAGACTAAGTCTTTTCGGGCTGTTAACAATATTTCCTTTGAGATCAAAGAGGGAGAAATTTTGGGCCTATTAGGGCCAAACGGAGCCGGAAAGACTACGACTATCAATATGCTTTTGGGTTTATTAAAACCAACGAAGGGTGAGATTAGGATTTTTGGCAAAGACTTCTCTTTATTTCGCGAAGAAATCCTGGAGCAGATGAATTTTTCTTCTGCTTACAACGAACTGCCCTATTTATTGACTGTGAGAGAAAATTTAACTATCTTCGGCAGGTTATACGGAGTTAAAAACTTAAAAGTAAGAGTAGAGGAGCTGATTAAAGTTTTTGAATTGGGAGAACTAGCCAATAAAACTCAAGGTACGCTGTCGGCCGGACAAAAAGCCAGACTCAATTTGGCCAAGGCCTTTGTTAATAATCCCAGGCTGGTTTTATTGGACGAGCCAACCGCTTCTATGGATCCTGATATTGCCGATAAGGTACGTAAATTTTTACTGGAAACGCAGAAAAAATTTAAGACTGCCATATTATTTACTTCGCATAATATGGCTGAGGTAGAAGAGGTGTGCGATCGGGTAATTTTTATTAATAAAGGTAAAATTATTGCCGAAGATACGCCGGACGGGTTAGCTAAAAGAATTAAAAACGTAAAAGTTAATTTAAGAATAAAAGACGGTCAAAAAAGAACGCTTTCGTGGGCAAGAAAAAATGATTGGCGAGCTAACGTTTCGGGAAGATTTGTCGAGATCGAAACGACCGAAGAAGAAATTGCCTGGCTTTTGGCCGGATTAGCCGAAGAAAATGTGGAATATAACGAGATAGCGATAGATAAACCCACCCTGGAAGATTTCTTTTTGCAAGAGGCCAGAAATAAGTCACCTAAGTGACTTAGGTAACTTAAGTAACTTAAGTATGAAAATGCATCGAATAAAAGCCATTATTTTAAGACATTTGATAACTTGGCCCAGAAACTTGGAGCAAATCACCGATATTTTTTGGTGGCCGGTTCTGGAGGTTTTATTGTGGGGATTTTTCACGCTTTATTTGGGTCAAACGATTGGCGGTTCAGTGGTTGTGAGTTATTTATTAGGGGCCGTGATTTTTTGGGCAGTCATTAATATTAACCAGTTTCAATCGAGCATGACCTTTATGAGAGAAGCATGGGACAGAAATTTACTTAATTTCTTTTCTTCTCCTTTGACAATCTGGGAATTTTTGATAGGAGGATTGTCTGTTTCCCTAATTAAATTAATCATTGGGGTTATTGTGATGTCTTTGTTATCGGTATTTCTATATCATTTCAATATTTTTAAATTCGGTTGGTATTTTATTCCTTTTTTGATCAGCCTAACTTTAATGGGTTGGTCGGTAAGTCTTTTCGTGACCGGGTTAATTCTTCGCTTTGGTTGGAAAGTACAGAGCTTTGCCTGGACTATTCTTTCGATCGTTCAGCCCTTTTCAGCAGTTTATTATCCTTTAAACGTTTTGCCTGATTGGGCCCAAAAGATTGGTCTAATGCTTCCTTCCACCTACATTTTTGAAGGTATGAGAGAAATAGTTTTTAAGGGTGGTATGAATACAAACTATTTACTGATAAGTTTTTTCTTGAATGTTTTATATTTGATTTTAGCTTTGCTTTTTTACCGAAAAATGTTTAAAGTTGCTTTCGAAAAGGGCCTATTAATCAGGTTTGTCTAAAACCAATAGGTCAAACACGACACATAAGTCATATTTGTTTGATATGATAAGATCAGGCATATGCCCGAATTACCAGAAGTTGCCACAATCGCCAAAGATTTAAAGAAATCAATTGTGGGTACAACTATCATTGAATTTTTTTCCACCAGTCCTCAACAAATTATTCCCTCCTTGACCGTGGTAAAAAAAGCCATAGAAAGGGCCAAAATTATTGATGTCCAAAGAAGAGCCAAGTTAATATTGTTAGTTTTAAAAACCGATAAAGAAGATAAGAAATATCTGGGCATTCATTTAAAAATGACAGGAAGATTATTACTAAGGAAAACCGGCGAGAAGGAAGACCTCTTTACCAGAGCAGTGTTTACTTTGGAGAAGACACGTCAACTAAGATTTTGCGATGTCCGAAAATTTGGTTATTTGAGGCTTTTTATAAACGAAAAAGAATTACAAAAAATGGTACACGCAAGATTAGGTCCAGAACCTTTTTCCGGTGATTTTTCCACTGTTTATTTAAAAGAAAAACTAAAGAGCAGATCGATTAACATTAAGGCTTTAATTATGGA
>JACQHK010000024.1 GCA_016199065.1 Candidatus Microgenomates bacterium
AGGGGATTCGAACCCCTGATTTACTGGCTGAAAACCAGTCGTCCTGGGCCGCTAGACGACGAGGGCCAATTGGCTATTAGCATTTGGCTTTTAGCTATTAGTAAAATATCCTATTGGCTAAGGGCTAATCGCCAATAGCCGATTATAACTTATTTCTCCAACTTATCCTTTAATTCCCTAAGAATCTGCTTTGCCAGTTCCTGTCCTCCCAAACCAAAAGCTAATCCTCCGGCGAGTGCAAGCATTGCCACCAGGCCGGTAAAGAGTATCCGTACCAAATCAGCTGCCACACCCAATTGGTTTAAGACCACCAGGACGGTAAAAAACATGATCGCATACCGCGCAAAGGTGCTTAAGGTACTTGCCGTTCTTCCGCCTATCGATTTCGTGCCTTGTTTAACCACGTCGTAAGTTAAGTTGGCAATTACTACACCGATGGAGCCAACAATAACTGCAACGAAAACATTAGGAAGGTAAATTAGCAGCTGATTTAGAATATCGGTTACTTTTGAAAGTCCCCAAGCCTCGGCCGTAGGCACAAGAAAAAGGATGGTAAGAGACCACCGCACTAATTCTGCTAACAAAACCTCCCAAACTTTAATTTCACCTTCCTCTTTTACCATTCTTACTGATACCAAAAACTTTCCTACACGTAAGGCTCTGAAAAGTCCCAAAACCACTCTTTTAGCAAATCCGGCTAATAATAAACCGATTAACAAAACCAACAAGCCAGCTAAAAATCTCGGGAAATACATGCTAATACTGTCAAATGCGCCCAAAATCGTCAGGGTAAAAACTTCTCCTATGTTATTTTCCATTTTTTTTCACCTCCTTTCACCTCGCTGAAGTTCCGTGTTACAGAACGAAAGCTGGTTTTATATAGATTAAAAAAATTATAGACCATTCAGGCTTTCCCAACAATCCTTAAATCTTTTTTTTGTTCGTGGTTAATTAATAACGCCGTAAGTGATAAGATACCTAAAGACAAAAAGGCCATCGCTAAGTTTCTATCAGCCAGCAAACCAACAATGGGGTTTAAAATAAAAAGAGCAAATCTGCGCAACATCGAAATAGTTGATAAAACCGTTGCTCTTTCTGCAGAATTAATATATTTGTTCATTAATGCTGAATAATATTCAAACCTGGTAAGACCAAAACCTCCCGCTAAAATAATTAGCAAGAAAACAGACCAGAGTGATGGGAAAATTCCCACGATAAAAAAGCCCAAAACGGTAAGAACGACGCCTAACTTTAAGTAATTAGCTGATGATTTCATCATTTTTTCTAATCTCATAAAATTTGCCGCCACGACGATTTCGGAAAAAACAAAAGCACCATGAATCAAACCAAACAGGCTAATTGGTATATTTAACTTCAGAAGTACCGGTTGATATAACCAAATTACGAAATATCCCGTAGAGGCGATAATAATCGCATCCAGGGCCATTAGGCGTAACTTGGAATGTTTTGCAAAAAACCAAATACCGCTCTGAACAATTTGAAAATATTTTGTACCTTCAATCATCGCTTTTCTTCTTGGTGGTTCAACCAAAAAAAGAGCCAAAAAAGCCGCAAAAAAATAGGGGACTGAAGTTAGAATCATGGCGTAATTTATACCATAACGATAGGCTATAAAACCACCTAAGGGTGCAGAAACTAGCATTCCCATCATAGAAAAAGAATACGCCTGACCAAAGATTTTTTTACTTTCCTGCCTCTTTTTTACACTGTCTAAACTATCATAAATTAAAGCATTATCAGCTCCTGACATTAACGCTATTCCCAGTGCAAAAATAAACTCACCCAAGATGAAAATTAAAAAGTTAGGAACTAAACCGTAAACAATGGCCCCTATTCCTACGGCAATTGCTCCGATGAATAGAGAATATTTCCTGCCAAAATAGTCGGCAACTGCTCCGGTGGGTACTTCCAAAGCAAAAACACAAAAAGTAAACCACGACTGAAGCAGTTGTGCCTGAAATAAGGTAATACCTCCCCACTCGGTATAAAAAGGTACCAGGACAGCGGCGAAAAAGGCAAAATTACGAAAAAATGTATAAAAATAATAAATAACAGTGTTTCTTCCCATAAGAAAAGATTAATCTAAAACTAATTTGCATGCAAAAAAACTACAGCGGCACTTGCTGTAATGAAGCGGGAATAGTTTAAATCGTTGTGCTCTTCTTAGAAAGATTAATTCGTCGGCATGGGTGTCATCACCTGAAAAAAGTTTCCTTCAGGATCAGAAAAAGTTGCGATCCACATTGTAGGTTCCTCTCCGGGCTGATAAGGTTCTTGAATTACTGCAGCACCCAAACTTTTAAGTCTATCAAATTCAGTTTTTACGTCTTGCGTTTCGAAATTAAACATCATTCTTTCCGGACTAGGATTCATACCCTTAACTTTATCGTGCGGTCCAACGGTTAGAAAACCGCTTCCGACCTGCCAACCATGATAATCGCCCTCTGTCCAATCAGGTTGTTTTTCAAATACTTTTGAATAGAAATCACTTAATTTTTTAGGGTTTTCGGAGAATAACAAAAGAGAGTTGAAATTTAACATTTTACCTCCTTAATTAATTTAACTAATAACAAATCGATTTTAAGATTTAAAGGAATGCGAGTCAATGGGCAAATGTGATCTGTATCACAAACATTTATTAGTTACGGAGATATGTAATACGATAAAGAGTTAAGTTTAAGAATCAAGAGAATGATACAAAAACGGGCTGTTCACATGGGATTGATAGATATAATCGATAAAGTTTAATTCCGTAACGTTTGGAAGTAAAATCTCGAAATAAGAAATTAACGAGCAGTACAGGATGACAAAGGATTTAGAAAGCAACGACCACGGCTTGGTGATCCGGCAGGGATTCGAACCCTGAACCAATAGCTTAAAAGGCTACTGCTCTACCGTTGAGCTACCG
>JACQHK010000026.1 GCA_016199065.1 Candidatus Microgenomates bacterium
ATTTTGTGGACGGCCGAACGGTTTTTTTAACCCCGACTCTTGTTAACGCAAGAAGAAAATGGAGAAGCCATCAGGGAGATTATTTTGAGGCATACCACCATCAGGGAGTTAGACCCTTGCCCAAAGAAGAGGTAGTTTTTGAAAGAGAACGGGATGAGAAGGGAAAGTTTATATGACGCCAGAGGAAAAAGTTGAATCATACCTTGAGCGCGCCCAAATGCTGATTAACAAGTGGTTAGAAGATGACGGGCCTGAAGAATTAGTCGCCTATTTGAAAACCCCGCATGGACTTTTACAGATTGCCAAGATGATTCAAGAAGAAGAAATTATTGATAGGGGAGACTCATAATTTCCCATAGACTTGACTTATAGTATATAATCATTAAATCCTCCTGCCTAAAAGGAGGTTTTTTAATGCTTACAAAGAAATTAAAAGAAAAGATTAGAAGTATTGTTTACGATTTCCATCAAAAAATCGTCTGGCGGGAAGAAACTGTCTGGCCATATAAAAAAAGAGCTAAATGGGTATTATTATCTGGAATAACGCGCTCTTTAATATATTATTTTTCCTGAAAACTGGGGGCTTGACAAGCAGTTTAATATGTGTTAGGGTGAGAGTAAGAGCTTGGCGTCGCAAAAGTGACCATGTACGGCTCTAGCCTCGAATAATGAAAAAATTAAAACTAACAAATGGCAGATTCACAATGGTTGATGATAACACGTATGGGTTATTAATGCAACATAAGTGGACAATAGATAGAAGTAAAAAGGGTTACGTAATTGCTACTGACATGAATTTATATGAAAGAAGAATGCACCGTTTAATAGCTGGGGCTAAACCAGGAGAGTCTGTTGATCATATTGACGGAAACCCACTTAATAATCAATATACCAATTTACGAATTTGTACCCATCAGCAAAATTGCTACAATCGAAAATTAAATAAAAATAATACATCTGGATATAAAGGAGTCAGTTGGAATAGATTTATTGGAAAATATACTGCACAAATTAAACGGAATGGAAAACAAATTATTCTTGGTTATTTTCAAGATAAAAAAGAGGCTGCATTTGCATATAACGAGGCAGCCAAAAAATACTATAGAGAATTTGCGAGTTTAAATAAATTATGAAAATAGACTGGACACCATCACCAAGACTCTTGAGTTTAATTAAAGAAATAAAGTATCTTCACGAAAAAAAAGGACTTTCTTACCGCCAGATCGCCAAAAAAACTGGTCATCATTTTAGCTACATTTTTTCTCTCCTTAAATGGGATCGAGAAATGAAAGGAGGTGAAAATAAATGACACTGCCCCAACTGCCTAGTTTATCGTTTTTGAAAGGAATTCTCTTTTCAGTCATAGTTTTAGTAACCATTATTTCCGGTTACTGGATTGGAAGAAACTATGACGCGTTGGTTAAAACTGTTCAATATCCTGAAGCGGTTAGATCAATGGAGGTTAAGGAGATTTTGGTCGCGACTTATTCAGGTCAATTACAAAAATAAAAGGAGGATTTATGGCTCATAAAAAAATAAAATCATTTACGGAAAAACATTTTAACTTAATCCATGATTTGCATGAGAAAGGATTACGGAATAAGAAGATCGCCGAATTCGTAGAATGTTCTTATTCGGGGGTGATAGCGATTTTAAGGCATAAGACTTGGAATGATTATGGAGAATTTAAAAAGAAGATTTTAGAAAGGTCTAATCAACTAAGGGCATTAGAAAAAATATCTGGAGAAGTTAAACCTAATGGAAAAGTAGAATACCAAATGTCTAATAATGACCTCGTTGATATTTTAACCAAGATCAATCGCAATATTGAAAGACTGGCGGATTCTTGGGAGAAAACACCTAATTCGGATAATAAATCTTTAATCGGGAGAATTTTAGCAAAATAAAATCCGATCATTTTACCTTTGATCGGGAGAAAGGAAGTTACACTTATGAGTTACATTAACAGGTTTTTGAAAGACTGTCAAGAGTTATCTGTCAGGGAACATGATTTTAAGGAAGTGATGGAAAGAATTACCCATCCCACTCTTAAAGATCGGGTCAGATGGGCAGAAAGAAAAATCAAGGAAGGGATCGATTGGTCGAAAAAAGATATGTATGAGGGGATAGGAAGGCCGGATCTAAAGCCTTGCAATCATCCTAACTTAATCAATGTCGGAGATTCAGATCATCAAGAATGGATATGCCCGGAATGTAAGGAGGAAAAATGACAGAAGATATTGAGGTTCAAGATATTGATGAAATTGAAGAGTATCTTGAAAAAGAAAATTTCAATGGTGAGCTTGAGATTTATCTTTCCACCGATGGGAAACATACAGTGCATCTAAAAACTTCAGAGCCGGATAAGGCCAAAAGAAAAGAAATGATTGCCAAGGCGATGGAGCTTTATGATTTTGTTCTAGCCCGCTATGGCACTAAACAGGCCCAAGCGGTAAAAGAATATTCTCATGGAAACGGACATGATAAGCCAGATCAGGAAACTTGTACCCATCCGCAGTTTAAATTCGCGCAAGTTAAAAAAGAAGGGCCTAATACCGGTAAATGGTTTAAATCCTGCGCCCAATGTGGAAAATTCCTTGGATGGCAATAATGAGCAATCTTAGTGGATATGTGGGTAACAAAATGACTTTTAAAACTCGATCCGATTATATCAAGGAGGAAATGGAGAAACATAATACGAAAGTTACGGATATTCCATGCGAGATTTGCGGGAGATTGCTGACCAATAATCAATTGAAATTCAGTATGGATAAATACCAGAAGCCTTTATGTTTTAATTGCCAAAAATTAACTATCGCTAGTAGTGGCAGGGATGAGACGGGCCGGAAATAACTGAAGCGACAATCATCATTTTTGGCCCGTCTTTTTTTGAACTTTGAAAGCTGGGATGGCTGAATAACGGAGTACAGGCCGTAAGGCGAATCTCTCAGCCTTTGAACTGAGAAGGACGGAGATGACAACTAATAATTAACTTGCACTGTACATTAGTTTGTAGGTACGCAGAATCCTACTCCCAGCATTATTTATGAACAACGATTTTAAAGATTTTTTAATCGCCTGCGCAATCTTTACGCTAGTCGCCGGAGGAATTATTTACTTGATTTTTTAAATATGAAACTGCCCTGTGAATCTGTTATCTCGATTTATATCCCCAAACAGGGATTTGTCTCCCAAGGCAAATTTTGCTTCATCGCAGGCAAACCCTCATTTGTCGCCAATATGACGGAGAGAAAATGGTTTAGAAACTATGGCGGCTATGCGATCTCCAGACGAATCCTTGACAATCTCCCTAAAGGAACACAAATTATCTTCAAAAGAGAAGATTTAAACCAATACTATACCACTAACGCCACTACCTTCCGCAAAAAGGGCATCTTGGGCTCTTGGGGAGGCCACAGCCAGTATTGCCTACCGATTAAGAATTGGAAACCCAAAGAGGGAAAACTTTTAAATGAACCCAAAGATAAGCTGATTATGCCGCTTGAGGGTTGGTTGAAGTCGGTTGAGCCTGCCCCTCAGCCTACTTTAACTGACCCTCTAATTTCTTATAAAACGAGAGCCAAATTAGCCGAACTTTGGAGGGGGATAAATGGATGAAGGATGGATCAAGTTATATAGAAAGTTTATTAATGGCCCTATTTTTCAGAGTAGAGACTATTATTTAATTCAATTGAGCTTATATTGTTTATTAACTGCCAATTGGAAAGATAAAGATGTTGTCTTAGGTAACGAAGTAATTAAACTTAAAAGAGGTCAATTTATTAGTGGTAGAAAGCAATTGGTAAGGGATTTAACAAATTGTAAGAAGGAAAATAGTAAAAATTTCAAAAAATATGAAAGTTTATATAGGCGAAAGCTCCTAACGCTAGAAAAACTATCATTTTTGACCATCAAATCAACTAATAAATATAGCATTGTAACAATCTATAATTATGAGAGGTATCAACAAAATGACCAACAGATGACCAACAACAGACCAACAGATGACCAACAGATGACCACAACTAAGAATATTAAGAAGATTAAGAAGATTAATAATAAAGAAACTTTATGGAAAGAATTTGAGGAATTAAAGAGGAAAAAAGATAAGACAGATTGGGAAACAAGGCGATATATGGCCCTTAATGAGAAATTAAGCTTTGTGGATAAGTCTAATTAAGATGAAAACTATTTTAGGTATTTTATTATTTATTTTAATCTTACCTTTGGCTTTAATTTACCAACGGGAGTATTTAAAGTGGGTAAGATAAGAAAGGATTAAATTATGATTTATCGTCAAGGTGATCTTTTATTTCGAGTTATCAAAAATATTCCCACTGTTAAACCCGTTAAGGGAAATATTCTTGTTCGGGGAGAAGCTACAGGTCATTCACATCGTGTGGCAGGAGGAGATATATTTCGGGATAAAAACGGACTTCTTTACCTTAAAGTTTTAAAAGAGGCCAAAATCAACCATGAGGAACATAAGACAATCAAATTAGGGAAGGGAAACTACGCTGTAATTCGCCAAAGGGAGTATGTTTCTGGGGATATGGTAAGGATTGTTGTTGATTAAAGGAGAATTATGTTCAAGTTAAATCCCAAAGAAGTAACACCAAAGTTAAAAGAAACCGCCGATAGATTCGCCCAAAAGATGATTGCGGAATATCTATCAACGGAAACCTCTCCTAAGCTGGAAAAAGAAGCGGAGAAAAATCTGATGAAATTTTATGAGGTTGCCAAATGGGAAAAACCGAAAGACATTATTTGGCTGGATTCGCCACTAGATAAAAAATATACTAGCGCCGTTCTTAGCGCCGTTCGTAGCGCCGTTGATAGCGCCGTTCTTAGCGACGTTCGTAGCGCCGTTCGTAGCGCCGTTGATAGCGCCGTTGATAGCGCCGTTCGTAGCGCCGTTCGTAGCGCCGTTGATAGCGCCGTTGATAGCGCCGTTCTTAGCGCCGTTCGTAGCGCCGTTCGTAGCGCCGTTGATAGCGCCGTTGATAGCGCCGTTGATAGCGCCGTTGATAGCGCCGTTGATAGCGCCGTTCGTAGCGCCGTTCGTAGCGCCGTTCGTAGCGCCGTTCGTAGCGCCGTTCTTAGCGCCGTTCGTAGCGCCGTTCGTAGCGCCGTTCGTAGCGCCGTTGATAGCGCCGTTCTTAGCGCCGTTCTTAGCGCCGTTGATAGCGCCGTTCGTAGCGCCGTTGATAGCGCCGTTCGTAGCGCCGTTGATAGCGCCGTTC
>JACQHK010000025.1 GCA_016199065.1 Candidatus Microgenomates bacterium
AAGGTTCGAATCCTTCCTCCAGCACCGAGTCGGGTCTGACTCGACGAGGTGACCAAGTCTGACTTGGTTTGACTTTGCACTTGTCACTATATTTGTAAAACAGTACAAAACGTCTGACGTTTTGTATCAATGGAGAATTATTACTCTATCTCTTCAATTACCGAATCGTCCTCGATTACGGCTGTTTCTTGAGAGGATTCTCCTGAGGAAACTTCCTGAGTAGCTGAACCGTCCGTATAGTTGGCTGTTTCCGGAATTTTCAGACTATCAATAATCTTGCCCACCACTTGAGAAAACTCTTTCCCATTAGAAGGTGTGTATTCAATTCTTAAAAGCATTCCGTCCCAGATCCCTAACATCACTGTTCGATTAGTTTTGGAAACTAAAACTTTCTTTACTTCCAAATCAGAAACCGTGCTGTCCAAAACAGACCCGTCGGACAACTCGTTATCCTGTTTAATAATTTGCTCCAAATCAGTAGAGACAGGATCTGACAAAAAAATTCGGAAATTCTCTCCTGCCCCACCCCTTAGCTCCAAATTAGCATAATTTGTTTGATCTTCAGGATGCTTGTCTAGCAAAAATTTCTCGGGATAAGAAAAAGAAAAACCCAGCGGATCTTCGTAGGTAGTAGATTTAATTTCGGGCAAGCCCAGTTGTTTTGGTGTACCGCTGACTTTAACTTCCCCACTGTTAATATTTTCTTTTTTGGGAAGAAGGCTGTCTTTAAAAACGAAAAAAAGTATCGCTAATACAAAGGGAATACCAAATCCTAAAATAAGAAAGAAATGAGACTTTTTAACCTGAATTGACATGTTGTTTTGAGTATAACACTACAAATTTACAATTTACAATGTACAATGTACAATTAAAACGATGAAAAAAATTCTTGTTATTGCTTTTATCCTTTTCTTGCTTGCCCCGCGTAGCTTTAGCGAAGTGGAGGCTGCCAAACCTCGGGTAAAGCCTGCGGGAAAAGCCGGAGCGGTTGCCGGTTTTGTCTCTCCCAGTCTTCGTCGCGACCGATTAGCACTAATTGTCTATTTTTACAATTTAACCAAATACAAAAGCGTTTCTTACATGTTAACTTACAACGCCAACGGCATTCCCCAGGGCGTACAAGGATCCGTTCCGGTTAAATCCTACAGCGCATCCCGTACCCTGCTTTTTGGGACCTGTTCAAAAAACGTCTGCACCTACCACAAAAACATTAAGGACATGATTTTTGAAGCAACGGCCGTTACGAAAACTGGAAAAACAGAAGTAAAAAAATATAGAATAAAAATCTAACGGTCTTTAACAAATCTTTGAAATTCACCAGTTGATTTTTCAAAAATCTTACCTAACTCAATATATAATCCCCTCTGTTCGCCAGTAAGATTGGTACTCTCCTTTTTCGCTCGATTTACTCTTATTCTGACATCGTCAGCAACGAAATCAAATAAGCCAGAATCAATCATGGAATTATTGCTCGACCGCGAATCAGAATACTGATGAATAAATTCCCTCACTTTTTCGTCATACTCTTCTGTTTCCCGCATTTGATTGCCGATAAATTCTTCGTTCGTAAATAACATAGTCCTGTCGTATTCCAAACAGACGCCGTCAGCCTCAACATCGGCTTCATAAAATTCCACAACCAAACCAGCAAATTCCGATGGATCTTGTACTAACCTGGCACGTTCAGCTAGTTCTTGTAATTTGGGAAAAATTATTCCGTTGTATTTCCTTGATACAGTATCACTCCATTCTTGATAGAGTCTGTCCAGTTCATCTGTTGTATATTCTTTTTTGGACATGATTGTCTCCTTTTAACACAAATGTTTAATTTCTTGTACGATTTGCTATCTTAATCAAGAAAATTATTCTATGCTATTATATTTAATAATGAAAAGATTTTCACATTACAAAGTAAATCTCTTTCTTATTCTTTTTCTCGTTTTACTTCTTCCGGTCGTCTTTCTCCAAAGCCAAAATCCCCAATCACTTCTTAATTTTGCCAAGGAAAATCAAGTTTCTGATGCGTCTGCACAAATTTCTTTAACTCCTACTAAAACCACCCAGACAAATAACAATTTTACCAAAGATGTCCTAAATACGGTAAATACCGTCAACGTGGTTACTCACTCTTTTATTTACGACACCTTTTTAATAATCTTCTCAGGAATTTTTTTTTGCGGACTGTTTATTCTATTGGTCAAAAAGTTCCTCTAAAGGCCTTATAGTTTGACTTTTTCCATTTATCAGTAGTATATTCTCAGCATGGCATTTAAAGAATGGTTAATTCAAAACGGCTGGATGAATCGCGACGGCACTCCTACCGCCCAACACCTGCATGAATATAACGATGATGGCACGCCGGCAAGAAACCCTCTTGGCACCCACCCGGAAGAAGAACCTCTGCGGTTTTTACAAGAAGCAGGTGATCATGGAATTCGGGTTGGAAAAAACGGCAGAATAACCGGTACTTCCGCAATTGGCTTAATCGGTGATATTACTCTTAGAGACGGACAACCCGTATTAAGGGTAGGATTCGCAGGTGGATTTAACCATTATCCAATAGAATCACAATCTGTAAAAAGGGCCGTTACTAAATTACTAACCACTCCTAAAAAAAGGGCCTAATCCACCATCTTGCCAAAACCTGTTTTTCCAATATCAAATCTTTTGTAACAATACTCTCGGTTTCCTCTTGTCAGGATTATTTTATTGACCTACTATAAGATTAATGTCCCAAAATTCTGATCATCAGTTCAAACAAATTTCTTTAAAGTTTTTCTTGTCACTTGGTTTAATTCTTTTTCTCTTAATTGTTACCTCTTTAACCTATCAGGCAGTTTTTCAAAACCAGGATTTAAGAAAAAAGGCCAGTGAAAGTATTTCGCAGCTCCCCACCAAATATAAACAGCCCATTTTATTGGTCAATTTAAACATCGACCGAAACAACTTGTCTCTAAAAGTAAATTCACTACAAAAAGGGGTTGGCTTTGTTCCTGATTATAATAATCCTCTTGCACTAGATTATTTAAGGGTAGATATTAATGACGGAATAACTAACCAAAAATTTCTCATTCCTGTTCCCGTAAGAGAAGTTTATGCACCTCCCAGAAACCCGGATGACCATTTAAATTATCCTCCGAGAGAGCTTGATCATTTTAATTACACCGTAATTTTACCCTTTATTGATAAAGCCCAAATTACTTTTAAAAAGGATTTTGACCGCGCAGAAGACACTTTACAGTTACAACTGTCTGACTTACAGAACAAAAAAGGCATGATTTTACAAAATGATGAGTCGCAAGAAATTAACATTACTGAGCTTTCTCCCAAATATTTTGGATTAAGTGACACTACCTATCTTTTGGAAACTATTTATGATGGTGATCCTACGATTGCTGATCCTGCAAAGACACTGGACATTGTCTTTGTTGCCAGCGGTTTTAATGAAAGCAACTTTGATCTTTTTCGCTCATTTACCACCAAGCAGGCCGATGGACTTTTTGGTTTTGCTAATTATCCCGGTAAATCACCCTTTAGGGATAATAGAAGATTTGTTAAAATCAGAAGACTTGTTAGTCCGGATACCTTCCATACCACCACGAACGGTGTCACCCATGTTGATATTGATAAAGTAATTCAGACGCTTTCCTCCCTAAGCATTCCCTATGACCAGTTTTCCGTAGTACTTAACGCTGACGGAAGAAGTCGCTCCACCCTGGGTGGCGAATATAACATACTTTTTAGAACTTGGGGCGGCTCAGAAGAACGTTTGCTGCTTTTTACCCACGAATTTACCCATTCCTTCAGTGCTGCGCTCGACGAATATATCGAAAGAAACGGCCTCACAGCCGATTTATATGATCGGGGACGAAATTGCAAAATAGACCCTACGGAAAAATGGCTGGAAAACACATCTGGAGGATCATATTTGGGCTGTGCTGGTGTTTGGAATTTATACCGACCTGAACTTAATTCATTGATGCTCGAGTTAGGCGAAAACCTGGAATTCAATGAACCAACAAAAAATCTTATCAATCAGGCTTTTTCTCCCTACACTAAAATCGGCGAATATCTTTTTATTTGGCCCAGCAGTATTTTTAATTTTAATGATCTTGCTTCACCGATTTCTTATATGCGCAATTACTCAATCTCTATCAAGAATCTTGGCAAGTCGAGTGCTTTAACAACTGTAAATTTTTCACCGAAAGTTAACTGGATAAAAAATCTCAAAAAACCCTCGACCTTGCCCGGAGATATCGAATTTGATATCGACTTTCCTTTGTTAACAACCAGAGGTCTCTATGAAACCTCGCTGGTAATCGAAACTAATAGTAATCCGAGTATCAAAAAACAAATTCCGATCAAAATTCCCGTTGGCAATAATCAAGACACTGTTTCGGTAAAAATTAACAATCTGCAAAACGGACAGATAGTTGATGCAGGAAATTCTCTTTCCGTTCCTGTTGAATACTCGGCACAAACTCCGGGCATAAAAAGAGTTAATTTTTATGCCTATGAACCCTGGCAAAATCCCTATAACTACAACATTTTTTCTTCCCGAACGGTGGCACCTTTTACTGCAACTTTTAATACCGTAGCGGAAAACGGTTATGTTCGTAAAGGAACTTATACTCTTTTGACAGAAGCTTTTCCTTACTTGGGTTCATCGGCGAAATCTTCCTCCATTGATATACAGGTTAAAGCTCCTACCGGTACATTATGTGCCAATCAACCTTACCATCAGTGTACAAACAACAGGACGCTTCGCGAATGCTTCCTGGGCGCCCAGGATTGCGGATCAAATTACTGCTGCCCAACCAACATTACCCCTCCGCCTTCCCCAACCGTCACACCAACTTCTACTTCTACACCTTCTCCCACCCCTGGCCCAAAACCTTTTTTTACGACAACTTCTCTTCCTAATGGCAATGTAAACAAACCATATTCTGTCGTAATCGCTGCTTCTGAAAATGACTCTAAAGTAAAATTAACAATGACTTTTAAAAACCGGCCTGCCTGGCTAAAAAAGGGAACCTGCAAATCAATTGTGAAAGCAAGCAAAGTCACTATTAGGTGCCCACTTTCAGGAACACCAACCAAAAAAGGTAAGTATGATTTTTCAGCAACTGTTTCTGATAATAAAGGTGCAACTGCAACGATGCCTTACCAAATTGTCATAAAAAAATAACCGCTCCGGTTGACCCCTGGGGTTGAAGAGACCGTCATGGCAATCTAGCCAGATACCGTGGCGTTTTACCGCGTTTTACGATCCACTATCGTTAGATGGTTACGATCCGGTTTATTCCCATCAGATTCCTAACCCTCCTAACCCCTGGGGTTGAATTGATTGTTGCAACAGTCTAAAATCCAATAACATATCAAACAATATCAGTCAATTTGACAAGCATAATCTTTCTTGTCTAACTCAAACTTTTTCCTGTTTATGCTGAACAACTCAGTTGTAAAGCTGAGTTGCTGAAGTATATAATGACCAATATTGCCTGGGTAGTTTAGTGGCCCGCCCGCCATAGGCCTGGATAGTTTAGTGGTAAAACGACTCCTTGGTAAGGAGTTGAGTGTGGGTCCGATTCCCACTCCAGGCTCACAGTTTTCTCATCTATGAACGAATTAAGAGAAGGTATCGTTAGAACAGGTGTTTTGGGTTTAGCCTTAGGAGGCCTGATCGTAGGCACAGAAGCATGTGCTAACGGAGTCAGTGAATATTCTGTTGCGGAAGTGGAAAACCAAGAAACATTTGCCAGATCTCTGAAGGACCGCTTCTCTTACCCGCTTGTTGATCTAATTAAAAGACCGACTCCAACACCGGTTGGTTTGGATAAAAACAACCAAATTGATAATTTTCCTGAATTGTTGGATTTGGTGGGTCAACAAACCAAACAGGTTTTAACCTATAGAAGAGAAGGCTCCACCTTCACTTTTTATCTTGCCGAAGGCGCCCCTGTTCCTTCCCAGAGCGAGCTAGATCAATCTTGGGATTTTCTTAAAAGCTATACCGCAACACCTCTTATTCAGCGCTTTAAACCTGTTCAAACAGCGGAGATTTTTGTTGCCCATTACGGTCCAAATATGGCTTCCGGAGCAACCGGAGGACGCCCCGAATTTTCTGCTTTCACTATTGGGTTGGTAAACCTTGATACCTCAACAACGAAAGATTTAAACCGCACCGATATGACCGAATATTGCCAATCACTGTTTCAATCAATAACCACAAGGCTTGACGTCATGCTTCAGGAAAGAGATTGCAATATGTTTGGTATTGCGGTAAGGGCAGTAGACAAAAATCTTACGTATGGAGAGTATCAAACATTTGCCAGGCAAAAAGGTTTTGTCGGGAATCAACCTATCGAACTAGAACCTTTTTCGGAAACTAATTATAATCGCATTCACACTATCTTTGGACCAAAAATACCACCGGCCACGCCCGTTCCGCCCATGAGTAATAACAACTTAAGACTTTACTATGCTGCCGTTATCGCCCAAATTAATGTTTCGCACCGGGATTTTGACTCTTTCACCCGAAAAGAGATGGAAAATGTTGAAGACAGTTTTCAATTCTTAAAAAAAACCACCAAGGGTAAACAAAAAGGCAGAGGAAGGGGAAATATTATTCGCGGTGCAATCAATGCAGCTACCGCCCGCCTTGCTTATGGAGCGGTGGTTTAATTAAATTAATAGCTTACTTTATGTCAGAAACCCGAGATATATTGTTGAAGGGAGGAATGCTTTTGTCAGTCTTGGGCGGGACCGTCACTCTAGAAGCATGTAAAAACGTACATAGTGAATATACCTTATCTCAAGTAAAAGACCAGGATAAATTCAATAAAGATCTTCATGATTATTTCTTTTCTGATGTTCCCCTGACATTTCTGGACATGGGAAGATCAACCCCGACCCCTACTCCAAAGCAATTAGAAGGTAGGGAAAACATGAGAAAGGTAGTTGATATTCTCGGACAAGGAACGAGAAATATTATTTTTTACCGCAGAGAAAATACCACTCTTGTTTTTTATCTACCTGAAGACGCTCCTGTTTTTACTCAGGAACAATTAGATGAATCCTGGAATTTTTTAAAAGAGCGAAACCAGGGTGCCGGACGTTTTGGGCCGGCAAGAGATGTGCGATTGTACGTTGGCCGTTTCGGCGATATTATTTCTCAAACGCATAGCCCTTTTATCACACCTTCGGGATTAAGTTTTAGTATGGGTTTTATTAATTTGGAAGATGAAAAATATTCTAGCAACCCCCAGACTGTGGAATTATGTCAAAATTTACTGATCAGAAGTTTTGGTAATTTATTTGAAGCATTTCAAAATCAAGGAAAAGGTGAAACCCAAGAAACCGAATGTAACACCTTTGGCATTGCCGCATATGCAGCAGGACAGGGAATGGATTATGAGCAATATCAAAAAGTTGGCAACACCCGAAGATATCTAGACCAACAACCAATACAGTTACAGGCTTACCCTCCCGAGACTTATGAAAAAATTCGCAGCATTTTTGCTCCAAAAGCAACACCCGCCTCATCTCCAAGCTCTAAAATGAGCAGGAAAGATATCGTGATTTATAATGCAGCTGCTTTTGCTTGGTTACAAAAATTAAAACGCAGTTTAAGCAGTTTAAAACCACATGAATTGGCTAAGATAAGTGAGACAATAGATTATTTAACTGCCGTGAATAATAAGAATCCTTTTACGGGAAAAAATAAACAGGAAGCCGCAAATGATTTAGCCATCTGGCAAGTAAATTCAGGGGCAATGGTTTCAACTTAGCCTGGTAATTTTTTCCCAAAAAGTATATAATGGCAAAATTCCAATAATTTATTTGTTTAATTTTTATGGCCAAAAAAGACGCAGTTTTAAAACTTTTAATGGTTTGCACGGTTTGCAAATCAAGAAACAATTTGACTACCAGAAATAAACTCAACACTCTGGAAAAACTGGTTCTCAAAAAGTATTGCAAAAAGTGCAAAAAACATACCGAGCACAAGGAAACGGATAAATTAAAATAGAGCGAAGTCCTACTAAAATCGCTCTTTGAGCCGCAGTTTGAATAAACTAAGGCGAAAAGTAAGATTCGTAGGACCGAGCACAAGGAAACGGATAAATTAAAATAATATGACAGTGCACGAATTACTACATCAGCAAACCGGTGATAAACAGTTAAATTCTACACAGAGGGATTTAGCCGAAAGAAAAGCAAGATTCGAACGACGCATTGCCGAAAGAAATGCCCTAACACCACCTCTTACAGGAAAGAAGCCGAGAAATCACCCTTCTACCTGGACTGTCCCCACCCAAGATTTAGGTGGCAGTACGGGAAACAGGCGAATTAGCCGAAAAATTTCTTGAGAGATCATTTTCTTCCGTTATCATTTCACCTTACCGTCAGGAAAAATTTCACCGTGGTAGTTGGATGGGTCTGTTTCTGGAAAAAATCTTCTATTTATTCGCTGGTGTTTAAAAATTTTAGCGGGATGAAGTAATCTGTGTTGAACCATTTCGGTGGCAAGTTGTCTTGCCCGATGCATATTGTCAGAAATTTCACATTCCCTTTTAAAAGCAATTACCTGTTCCTCAATTCCTTGTCCGGAGCCCGAACCTTCACTTTGTAATAACCGAACCTGCTGAAGTGCTGCTATGTATGTTTTTACTCCATTTCGTTTTAACCAATTAACCCTTCGTTCTCTTCGAAAATTCGTCAATGTTCCAATTAAGGGGTTTTCTTTTAAACTAAAACTCATCCTAAAACTGGCATTATACAGACTAGTTTAAATTTAACAAGTCCCCAAATTTTTTGTTGTATAATTTAAATCAAACTTATGACTGAAAGGAATCGTGAAATTCATTACGAACCAATTGAGCAAGAACCTGAATCTCCCGTAATTGATCATGAAATAAGATACCAGGGAACAAGAATTGAACGGGGAAAACCCAAAAGACTGATGATAAAAAGGGGCACCAAAACTGTTGTCATTAAACAGCCAAGAAGAATAGAGGTTGGGTTAGTCTACATAACAGCAACAGATACGTTACTTGGGATTCCCCGATCGCTCAGTAGTAAATTAACCCCAGCAACTCCTCCCCTTGCCGATTTTCCTCAAATTACCGCCAGCGGACAAATAATGAGGGAGCTAAACGTCAACCAAAAACCCACCCGACCAAAAAGATCTGCTAGTGCTTTGACCACTCACTATCAAGTAGACAAAAAGCCCACCAGAGCAAACAGAATGGCAAAGTCTTACGATACAACGGCCAGAACCTATTGGGGACCACCCACTAAAGATCATCCTCAAGTTAAGAAAAAATTAGGAAAAATAAGAGCGCCTCGTTGATGACGATTTAACCAAAAAGATATTACTTAAGAAGCTCGTTGTGTATTAGAGGATTCTGCAGGAACTCCGTTAGTTAATAATAACGACTGTGCACCAATAAAAGTTGCCAGCAGACCTCCGGCAAGAAACTTATCGCCTCTTATGGCATGTTCTAAAAAGAGCGGAAGGGAAAGTGCCGAAATTAGAGTTAGTGCCACTGCCTGACGGGGATTTCTGCGAAAAGATTCGGCAATTCTTAAAGGATATTGAGCAACAAGCTCACCGGTTTTTTTGAGTACTTCTTTGATATTCGCCATATTTGTATTATACCCTATAATAAAAATTAATTACAGTTTATTCGGAAAAAAGTAATAATAAACTTTTCTATCCTAATACAGTGCTGTATTGGGGGGTAAGCTCATCTAATCCGCTTTTTCGCCCCGCTTAGCGGGGCTGCAAACCGGAGTAAGATGAGTATAATAAAAATATTAACCTCTTTCTAATAACGACATAAGTCTGATTAAATTTTCTTCAGGATTACCTAACTTTCTGGTTTTTTCCAACATTTCAGCAAAATTGTACCCCTTGTATCTTCCTCGTTGCATTTGTCTCAAAATTTCAGACAAATTCTTTCTTTCGCCTCTGGCTAAATCCAGCGAAATCCCCATTCTTCTTGACCAAAAAGCGTTAGCTTTTTCCCACGAACCTCTTGCGTCCTGAGTATGAGTAATCTTGGGAATATAGCATCCTGCAGCCCAAAGCGTTGTCTCGTCCGGTCCACCCGACAGGACATCTGCTTGAATATATCCCTCAATTAATAAATCCATCGCTTTTCCCAAATCGCGATCGTATATCAATTTTATTCCTGTTCCCTTTCTTTGACTGATCGGTCTTCCGAAAAGAATTTCTGTAACAGACTGATATTGTCCCAGTTCCCGATATTTATTGCGATCAACCACTTCAACAGGAAGATTCATTTTCCTGGCCAAGTTAAGAATTTTAATCACCGCTCTTCTATCCTTTCCCATCCAAAAAGTCAGATTAACTTCCCCTGCTCTGACACCATCACTAAAACCTTTTAATATCTCTTGGGCACGTTTGAGATTTACTCCGCTGCCTGAGGCAACGTCGAAAATGTTTAGTGCCTCTGCCGTTTCTTCTGAAAATCTTCGTTCTCTTCTGGAAAGAGAATCTGGTAAAGAATCAATAATCCTGGGGTGAACTAATAATCCGGTTTCCCGATATGTGTCTCTTAAATCTTCTCTAGTTAAAAATCCCGTTTGTTTTTTGATGACCGCGCCTGCTCTTTGAGCAGTATCCCAGGATTGAATAATTACTCTCGAAAATTTGCCGATGGCGGAATTTCTTAACGACAAGTCGGTACTGATGGGAATTACCTTTAAATCTCTTTTCCCGTTTTGTCTTATGGCACCTGCTGCATCAGTTGAAGTCGCCACCACTGCTTTATGCCCGTTTTCTTCCAAAAGATCAGCCAACGGCTTTCCTAACCATTTGCCAAAAACAAAATTGTTCCTAATTCCTCTTTCAGTTAACAAAGAATAAACCTGGGAAACTAAACCGTGTCGTGCAATAAACCCGTGGATCTTTTTCACCAGCCAAAAATTAAAACGTCTTGGCAGAGAATCTATTAAACGATCCAGATAAACCACTTCTGCCCGTTTATATTGGGTTAAATAACCTCTTTCTGCCATCCATTGCAAAGTATCTTTGAGAAGTTTAGCGTAGAGTAAATTACCTTTCCCGATATCCAGTGTTGCAACAATCAATGTTTCCTTATCTTTAATTTTTGTTTTTAATTCTTTCTTGGTTTTTCTTTTGTTTTCGTCGGTTAAAAAGTCCCACACTTTTTGACGTTTTTCCCTGACCGAACTTTTTAGTTCTCTCATTGTTAAAGAAGCCAATTCTCCGTTTCTTTGAGAAGTTAATAAACCGTGAGCTCCCCAAGAGATTACCGGTAAAAAATCAGAAATTAAGACGCTGGCAAAAATTGCGGCGTTTTTTCTCCAAACTCCAAGATTTTCTCTGTTGGCAAGAGGAAATCTTTGGGCGATAAATTTTGATTCCATGACAATTCGGGGAATAGTATAAGCCAGTTTGAGCACCATCGGAGCAATCCAAAAAACAAAAGCCGTTTCTGCCATAATATTCGTGGCGTTAAACGTTCCGTTCACAACTCCTTCAGCGCTTTTTAACATCCCAATTGAAAGAGCAAATAAATTGCCGCTCCACCCTGCCAAAGTTGCAACCACGACATCTTTGGCAATCCAGGACGCGTCCGATTCCATCAGTCTGGCATGTAAACGCGGCAGATCTTTATGGTCGGGGAAAAATCCTTCAGAAACCTGCCTTTGAAACATTTTTTTTAGCATTTTTTGCTGTTTTTGCCTGTCAAAAAGAGTTTGTACACTATCGATCATTTTTCCCAGCACGGGAATTTCGGCAAAACGGCTATATCCTCTGTCAAATTCGTTTTCCACCGCCGCGGGAAGATAGGTTTGGCTGGCGACTCTGTTGATTTCACCAACATTTATTCTTGAGTCTGTATCGATAGGACAGGAAAAATTTGTTTTAAAGGAAATTTCGGGAAATACGTGAGAAGCAAACGGAAGATGATCGGCGGAAAAAATTACTTCCTGAGTTTGTGAACCGGTTTTTACTTTTCCCGCCAATACGCTCTCGATGGCAAATTGTCGCCTAAGGTCAATTTCCAGGAATCTTGACATTTATTTTGTGATGAAAAGCACTTTATAGAGGCAGGAAGGTATTATACTATCTGGTATATAGTTATTCAACTTGTTAACTATAGGGTAATGTAGTATAATTTGTCGATATGACGCCCGAAGCCAGGCTTCAATTAATAAGAACAGGTGTTACTGATACCCGATTAGATGCTGCACAAAATGGTGCAGTAGTTGAACAAGGTGTGGGGCTTCACCATCAAATTACATCAGCGATCGCAAGCCAGGGGGACACTGTAGCCTCCTACGCCACCGATGCTACTATTGCCACAGCCACTGCCAGAAACACCAGATTACAAGGTAGGCAAGCTGCACGGCAAGGAGAATCAGATCTACCCTTTAAAATTTTGGCAGGAATAACCGATGCGACTGCTGCCGTTGCACGACAAAGAGCAACTCTAGCCAAAACCATAGCAAAAAATTTAACAGATGCCGCTCGTAAAACCGAACCCTTACACAGAATTCAAAGGGCACAAAGAAAATTAGCCTTCATGGAAGCCACAAGAGAATTTGCTCATCAGGACGCAGTACAGGAAATAGGACGTGCGGGACCACAACACGGGGTGTGTTTTCAGCAACTGGATGAAAATTTAGTAATAAGCAGACAAGCCTTACAACAAAGATCAGTTAATTTAAAGAGGCAAATTGCAGATGGTCTCAGAGCATCAAGAAGACCACGGGCACAAGTTCCACCGATTGTGAGAACTGTTGCCAAAGCTGCAGGAGAAATACAAGGAAAAACAGATGCCAGGATTAAAACTGCAGCTTCTGATACAGAAAGAGATCTTATTGCTAAAGAATTGCCTCTTCCCGTAAGAATTCTACGAAGAATTAGAATCTAAATTTTTAGTCAATTAATGATGACCGCCATGGCCACCATTTCCACCTATTTTTACTTCAATAGCTTTCCAAACGGCAATGCCAGTAAATAATCCGCCAACTACTAGAAAGGCTAGTTTTTCCTGATTGCTTAAAGAATAGTCTTGGTCTAAAACTGAGCTGGCTGCCGTATTAACAAAGAACGAAAATATGGTGGCGGCAGCTCCCCATTCATATATTTCCTGCGTAACTGTTCCTCTTACAGCGCCGAATATGTTTCCCATTAAATCACCAAAACCTGGAGCATGACCCAATCTTGCTAATTCTCGTTCAATTTGTTCATCGGTTATAGCCGCCTGCCCGGGCTGCGGGTGCGCCTGTTGATCTCTGAGTTGCTCCTCAATCGCTTCGTATTGCTGACTAAAGGCTTCTACGCTGTGGTTGTGCTCTTTCCATGTTGCACCTATCACCCCTAAAGACCTTACAGTTCCATATAATGCGCCGAAGGTCATACCCATAAGACACATCGCCGAGGGAGTTTTGGCTGCAAAATTAATTAAATCGTTTAACATATTCCATCCGCCGCTTTCCTGAAGAGGTGGCAAAAAAGATTTAACCGTATCTGTATTAAATATCGGAACTGCCGAGGCAGCTGCGGCGGCAAATTTGTTATTAATTTTGGCCATTGCCTCTGTACCTAAACCCACCGCTTTCTGTCTGGCTTCTGTTAAACCCTGAGTACCTTTATTTTGTAGTTTTTCAATATCGGTAACAATCTTTTCAAAAACTCCATATTTTTGAACAGTTTCAAAGGCGGTTCTTACGGAATTAGCATTCTGCATGTCCTTATGAAATTCTTCTCTCTGGCTTACTGGTACATATCTAGTCATGGTTTTTTCCAAACCAATGGCTACCATACGATTTGGTTTATCAAGTAGTTTTTGTTGTTCTGGTAAGGAGTATACTTCGTCCATCCATGATTTTTTTTCTGAGGACATTTCTCCGGCTCCAAACATAAAGTCTGAACCGAGAGTTGCTGGTTGTTCCCGACCGCCTGTAAAATCGCGATCCATAAAAGGTCTGGGGGTTACTATTTGAAGTTCACTAAAAGGAAGTGTTTTTGGAGCAACAAAATTTCTAAAACGCGTCCTGGCGCCCTCTAAACCACTTTTAATACTATTAGTAATGGCGCCAACAGGGTTTAATCTTTCAGCTACGACAGTCATATAAAATCACTTTCTGGACAGGAGAAATAGATGTAAGTAACTTTGTAAAAATGAATTTTAGTACTATATATAATCTTTGTCAACCCTATAGCATTTTTACTATATAAATAGGTAAGGCTGATGCAACTACCCTAATTATTTGTTAAAATACAACAGCCTAAATTTTTAGGGCTGTGGTGAAACGGTCCTCCTTCTCCGGCTAAGCCGGATTCGGAGGATGAATATCACAGCCTTCTTGAAGATAGGTCTGTCGTTCAGTGGTAGGACCTGGGTCTCCAAAACCCATGACGGGGGTTCGATTCCCTCCAGACCTGCAAAAATACATAGTCTCCAACCCGCCGATTCGGCGGGCGATTCCCTCCAGACCTGCAAACATCATATAATATAAGAGCAATCTTCACTCGTGCCGATATCTTTCTTTATCTTCATATAATTAATTATGTTAATAGAATCTCATACACCAATAGCCAGCATTCAGGAAATGCAAAGTATCTACCTTGAAAGACTGGAAAAAATATTTTCCTTATATCAGAGGGCAGGTGTCGATGCTCGGTTGATAGGTTCTCTGGGCGCGGGAGTATCATTAAACCAACCGTTAACAAGTTTCTACGATGAATTCCAAAGATTACGAGATATAGATATTGTATTGCTTAATGAAACAAGCAGCGCAGAACAACCAACAATAAAACAGAAAGCATCATTGCTGGCTTGGCCACTTACTCTGGAAGAGCATTTTCGCCACCAAATATTCTTACAAGGACCTGTTGCTGCTATAAGATATAAAGAAATAGCTTTTCGAGTAGACCCCGTAGTCTTTTCTTTAAGATCCTACCGGTTGGGAAATATTATTATCCCCTCTTTTGATCCCAATACACTTTTTCATATAACCGCGCTGTATGGTTTTATGCGTCCTAAAGATTTAAAAAACATGCTTCGTCTCAGAAGAGCAATAAAAAATCGAGCTGATGTTTTACCGGAAACACTCTTTGAACCCTTTCATCGTCTTAATATCGAGAGAACTAAACGCTATAAGGCAGATCAGGTCATGGGGCATTTACGATGGTGTTACCATCACTCCTTTCCTATTCCCGTAAGAAAAACGCTTTCGGCAATTACCGTTCCTGTATGGAAAAAAATAAAAGGAGATGGTTCGGAACACCCGCCGGACTGGAAAAATTTATAGGAAAGTGAGCTGTTTTTAATGCGAGTGAGTTTCTTCCGGCTTGTAAGTCTGTCCGCAGACAGAACATTTTCTTCTTTCCTCAAAAGTATGCCCTTCCATGGTACAGCCGCCGGTTCCACATTTTACTATGCCGCTCTGGTATTGTTCCTCGGTAACCTCGGCTTGGCATGTTCCGGTACAAACATAAACTTTTTGATCCATGTTTAATTTATAATATTTTTAACGCATTCAGTCAAGAAGTTTTTTTACCATTTTCTGACCTTCTCATGTCTAAAAAGCTATTTTTCTGCGTCTAATCTTAAAAATAAGTGAATAATTTGAGAGATGTTTTGGTCATGAACCGAAGAGTAAAAATATTTTGGCCACTCCCCAGGAAATAAAAGCACAGATGGGAAAAGTTAATATCCAGGCGAAAATAATATTTTTTGCTATCTGCCACCTTACGCCGGAAAAATGCTGTGCCGATCCCACACCCATAATGGCAGTATTAATAGTATGAGTAGTAGAAAGAGGGATACCAAAACGCGAGGCAATCTCAATGGCTGTTGCCGCAGCTGTTTCTGCCGCAAAACCGTGCTGCGGCTCCAGGCGAGACAGTTTCATACCCATGGTTTTAATAATCCGCCAGCCTCCGATTGAAGTTCCCAAACCCATCATTCCAGCGCAAAGAAAGATTACCCAGACAGGAACAGTAAATTCCTTCGTCACACCGGCTAATAATAAAGCCAGAGAAAAGGCACCGATGAATTTTTGACCGTCGTTGCTACCATGCCCGAAAGCCATAAAACCGGCAGAAAGTATCTGCAGCTTTCCAAAAATTTTTCTCACCTTACTGATTCCCTTTTTGTTAAAAATCCAGACAATAGCTACGAAAATTAAATAAGCGAGGATAAAACCTAAAAATGTTGAAAATCCCAAACCGATCAAAACCTTTTTCCAACCTTCCCACTCCAAAGATCTAAAACCTCCTACGGCAAAACCGGCTCCTGCCAGTCCGGAAATCAGGGCATGGCTTTCACTCGTCGGCAAGCCATATTTCCAAGCCACAGAACTCCAAAGAATAATGCCTACCATGGCCGCTGCTACCGTCTGTAATGAAATAATTTCCGGATTAACTATCCCCTGTCCAATAGTTGCAGCCACAGCAGTCCCTGAGAAAGTGCCTAAGATATTAAGCGCTGTTGCCAAAACAACCGCCCGTTTGGGAGAAAGAACCTTAGTAGAAACTATGGTAGCAATGGCATTTGGGGCATCAGTTGAACCATTCACAAATTCTGCCCAGAGGGTTAAAAGCAACACAAAAACCAAAAGGGGTGTAATGCCCTCCATAAATTATCTCAAAAATTATTTACAATAATACCTTCTACAATATCAGACGTTTCTTCACACTTATCCAGAATATTTTCCAATTCCTCATAAAGATCTTTCCATTTGATAATGGTCGTGGGGTTTTTCTGATCGCGAAAAAGAGTTTTTAAAGAAGATCTCATCAATTCATCGCCTTTATTTTCCAAAGAATGGATTTCAATCATTAAGGCATGCATTTCTTTGGCTTTTTTACTGTTAAAAGATATCAGACGAACTAGTCTATCGACCTTTTCAGTAGTCTCTTTTATTAAAACTGTTAATTTCACAAAATTCTTAGTCGGTTGTCCGATGTTAAAAATAACGACGTTGGCGCAAACATTTTCGATATAATCCACGATGTCGTCTAATACTTTGCCCAAGGCCTGAAGATCTTCCCGGTCAATGGGAGTAATAAAAGTAATGCTTGCTTCGCGATAAATGGTGTGACAAATATCGTCCGCTTCGTGCTCTAATTTATGCATTTTTTTAAAGGCGATGGATGCTTGATGGCGTTTTTGACCCAGCAAATAGAGCTCTCTGCCGGACTGATGAACAATGGAGGACAAATCCTCAAAGAGGTCAAAAAATTGAGGATTTTTAGGAAAGAAATTAATCATCGGCACTAATTATCCATCAACGCACAAATCTTTCAGTGATTCTGGTCACTAATTTCCCCACCCAATTTCCCCACCCGACGGGTGGAATAGGTTCACACCCTTCTCATTGCCTTACGTTTACCCTTACTCTCTTATCAACTTTGGCCACAGGATCAAGAATAAAAAACCTTCTGGGTTTAATTTTAAAAAGCCGATAAGGATTTTTACCCAACAAGAAGTCTGTTGAAAGTTTCAAAAAACTGGTTTTGTACCACTTAAGACCTTGTTTTATATAGTATCTATTATTTAAGCAGACGTTTTTCCCTTCGCCCTGAACACCGTTTCCAGCTCCTTCTTTTTGGTGAGAATCAAAAATAGCAAACGAAACATGCGGATTTTGTGATAAATTTCGCACGTGTCGGGAATTTAATTGAGAAACGAAGTAAAAATTGTAGTCTTTATCAACGCAATAATAAAGGGGCGCCGCCCAAGGGGATTTATTACCAGTAGCCAAAGTTAGGTAAATATTTTCCTTAATGATTTTTCTGGCCAGTTTGGCAAGTTTATTTTCTCTCATGATTCTTAATTTACTTATCCACAATTTTCTTGTACAATTGTTGTGCATTTTTTGCACAAATGGCTAAAAATATTGGAATAACAACCTATCTAAAAGAGTTGGGTTTTGACGAAGATGCCGGTAAGGTCTATGCCGTTTTAACCGAAAATGGTCCGCTTACTCCCCTACGGATTTCACGATTGGCGCAAATTGAAAGAACCAAACTGTACCGCCTAATCGACGAGTGGAAAAACCGGGGACTGATTGAAGAACAACTAGCGTACAAAACCCGCTTATTAAAGGCCTGTGATTTAGAAAGAATTAAACTTTTTTTGGATGAACAGAAATTAAAAATTATAACCCTTGAAAATACTTTTGCCCAGTTCTCACAAACTATAACATCATTTAAAAAAAACATTCCGGCAACAAAAGTGCTCTATTATCAAGGTCGCGAGGGACTCAGGCAAATGTCCTGGAATATTCTACAAAGCAAGACTAAACTTCTGAGCTACACCTATCGGAGCTTCCAAGAGGCACTTGGTCAACAATTTTTCAATAACTGGGCGAAAGAATTTATTACGAAAAAGATCAGTTTTTGGGAGTTAAGACACCCTGATTTCATAAAAAGTATTGACGATAAGCATTTGAAGTATAAAAGCCTCGGCTCAGGCTATAAATGGAAAATTGCACCTCTTTCGGTCAAGATTACCCATAGCATGGATATCTATGATGACGTAGTGGCAGTTTCATATTGGAAAAACCAGGAAATGTTGGGTTTGGAAATACACAACAGGCAAATTGCCGATATGCAAAGAAGTATTTTTACCACCCTTTGGAAAACTACATAATATCAAAAACTTTAAGGTATGTTGGCTAGATTGTCCTAACAGTCTACTCAACCCCCGGAACGTCAGACGTTCCCAGGCAAGTCAGACTTGTCCCCAAGGGTTGAAGATGCGCAGGAATATTAAACAAAAATAATAGATTTGCATTTAACCTATAGTTGGGATATAATCCTTCGCTAATATGCCGCCATCCATAGAATTAGGAAAAATTTTTACCAGAGAAAACGCCTGGAAAGCTACCAAAGGCACTTTTAAGGTAGCCGCCGGTACCACACTCTATTTAGCAACTGGCCTTCCTCTAATTGCTCCTCTTGGTCTGGCATTGAAAATTCATAGAATGAGCGAAGAACGAAGAGACCTAAACAAAGGGTGGGAATATTACGGCGAAAAAATCACTGGGTTTAAAGACTCGCTTCGAGAACTTCCCGCAACGCTTAGAGAAACCATAGATGATTTAGGAGAAGATAAGGCAGTAATTTGGGCAACCGTATTGGGAGCATCTTTTGGGGCTATGTCGATTGTTGGCTCGGAAATACTCTCAGCTTCCCTGCCACTTCCAAAAGATTCTAGTCAGAAATTTACCAGATTTCTAATGGCTAGGGCGTTACCACATTTAATTCCCCGAGTATTGTACGCAGCTACAGCTTTTTTCGAGAGAGAAAAACCCTATAAAACCGACTCAAAGGTATTAAGTCGGCTCAGTACAATCTCACAAATCGCTGCCACTATCACCACCGTAGCCATGTTTGGAGAATTAAGTAAATTGCTTGAATCAGCAGGTCACACCAACCAGGCTGCCGGCCTTATTGATTCGGACTTTGATGGAATACCTGATGCAAAAGAAATAGAGCTTTTTGGCGATCTAAAACAAGCAAATGCGACTTCAGATTTTGATGGAGACGGAAAGTTGGATGTTGAGGAAATAAAAAACGGACAAGACGCATTAATATACAATTCAACAAGTAGGGTCTGTCTGAATAATGCAGAGTTTGAAATCAGGTATGACGACGTGCAAAAAGAACACCTGCTCATACTTCACAATAACGGTGCCGAGACGGTCATTGAAAATGAGGATATCAAACATTTAACACCAGAAGAGATTGAAACTCTGATTGCGAAAGGTGAGCTCGTTTTTGTACAAAATCACCCCACCCTCGGAGACCTTTATATTGATCCAACTGAATCGATTAAACACTCGATTCACCTCTTTGGCTCTGATCAGAATAAAGATATTTTAGACTGGAATGGAGATTTAAGGCCTGATACGGTCAATTCACTGGCTGATGTAAACGGTGACGGAAAATTTGAGGAAAATGTCTGGCTAAGAGACGTTGGCACTGGTTTTCCATATTCTGCCCATGATAACGATCCCCTCCAAAGTTCTTATGGCCTTGATTGTAAGGAAGGCTGGGTTTATCGTGAACCATTGGTTAAATCGCCCTTACCCACAAGTGTCGACCCGACAGCAACTAATGTTCCTCAAGCAACCGAAACACCTACTCTCATGCCAACGGCAACTCCTGCACCCACCGAAATTCCTGCCATAGCTACGCCGACGGTAGAACCAACCTTACAACCAACCCTAACACCCGAACCAACAGAAATACCCCAACCAGCAATTGTTGAAAAATATAGGCTAAATGATATTAACGTTACGCTAATAGATTCTGACGGAAACGGAACTATTGATAATGTAAACCTAGAATATCCTGATGGGTCTGTCGTGCCAACGACTTGGATTGATAAAGACGGAAACGGTAGAATAAGCTACGGAGATTTAATTGAAGTTCCGGGTGGGGTTGATTTAGACGGCGACGGCCAATTGGACCAAAGGATATATTTTAAAATTGACGCCCAAGGTAATCTTGAACCATTTCGTCGAGTTAATGGTCTTGCTTACCCTGCCGCCGATGATCCAACGGGCAACACTGACGCCAAATTTGTTTTTTATAACCAAAACAGCGATGAAACAGCCAGAGATTGGGATGGAGACTATAAACCTGACGAAGTAAAAGTTATTAACGCCAACGGCCAAGAAGCCTGGGTAGTTGATGCCAACGGTGATGGAAAATGGGATGAAATAGTTAAAGACAGGGCTGTTGGTCCCACAGGCCACAACGGATTTCCGGCACTGGCGGTCGGAAAAGACGGTACTGTTTATCAAGACAATAATTTTGATGGCACATACGAAACAATTATTCCACCGACAGCCGTTGCTACTCCGGACCATTTCGGCAGCACAAAAGTGTTAGGACCAAAAGGCGGAATCTTCGGTTTAGTTGCTCAACAATTTATTACCGACGGATACGATCCGGATATAGGCAATGCTGACCAGTTAACCTTTGGCGCAGCAAGCGAAATCAATCACAAATTTTTCTTAGCCGTTGAAGAAATGAAGGCCAACGGAGTTTCCGACCAGGAAATTGCTAAACTGTGGTATGCACCAAGAGGAATTGCCATGGTCTATCCCAACGATGACAGCGTTTACGAAATTGCCAAGAGATTTGGTGTTGACGATCAGGAAATTGATACTATTTTTTCCAAGTACGGATTAGCTGTTTAATATGAGCATCATAGATTTTCAGCAATTACTCAATCTGGGTATTTCGAAAGAAAAAATTAAGGAACTGGCAAATTATCTTTTGGGTCAGATTAACCAGGATTTGTATTTTAAAATCAAAAACAGCATTTCCCAAAAAGATTATGAAGAAATGGAAAACAAATTTGACAAAGTAAAAACCGATCAGGAAAGAGTGACAATTTTGGAAGAATATTATCAAAAAGCTACCGGAGAAAATTTTATCGAAAGCGGATACAAATTATTGCAGCTTTATTTTAATTTAATCGCTACGGTACTTGCAGAAGTAAAAGGCGAGCTAGAAAAAATCGATCAGGCAACTCCCAGTATTAAAGAGAGTTTAATACTGGCTCTCCAGAAAGATAACTACGAAGAGATCAAAAAAATACTCGATTCTATTAAATAACCGGAAAGACTTATGACAACAATATTAGAAAGACGTTTACTAACGCTACCTACGCCACAGCTTGTTCCCAAAACCATTTGGCTTGCTTTCTCAAAACCTGAATATGCAATACAAGAAACCAGAAAAAGAACTTTAGAGGGTGTAACCTTTTATGATTTTACTCCTGAACAAGAGATTCGAACGCGTAATTTGTTAGAAAGTACAGGATTGCCACTCAATAATGTAAGCGGAGTAAATTATGCCCCTACTCCCGATAACCGACGTAATCGCATTGTCCTTGCTCAATGTGAAATGGCGACCGGACATTTAACTTTTTTTAAGTCCATGGAAGCACTTCCTGAACGGGCACAAATGGGAGTCGGAGTTCACGAATTAGCCCATGAAAATAGTCCGTTTTCTGAAAAAAATAATGCCCTCTACTCTACGGAGAACTTACGCGCCCAAGCCATGATGCATGCAATAAATATTGCTGATCAGTCTTTACAAACTAATGTCTATTTTGACTCTTATCACAAGTTTTTAGCCCAGGAGTACAAAGAGGGAAAAATTTCCCGCCTGCGCTTTTGTGAAGAAACCCATGCCATCATGATTGAGTTGCGTTTTACTAATACAAAACATCTTGAACAGGTACAAAATGCCCAATTGGCAAAGGGTGGAACCAGAAGAATTTTGTCCAGAAGGTTTGACGGGTCCGGGCAGTTTTTTGCCGAAGGCGTGGATAAAACCTTATTGTCTCTCATGCCCCAATTTAGAAATGTAGCCCAACTCGATGCTCATATCGCCGGTCTGAAAAGTTCTTTATCTGTTAATTCCAACCCTTTTGGAAAGTGACTATAATTTACCACTGGCTTTTCTCTCTCGAAGTTCTCGAAGCAGCTCTATGGCCTTAGGTTTCACGTCTGGGGGTAAATAAAATCTTTGCCGTACGGCAGTTTCAGGAAGATCATCTGGGTAGTTCTCGCTCGACCAACCAAACAACTGACCTTTGTGACTATAAATACTCCATGTGTCATCTTCCATCACTCGTTTTGGTCGAACAACTCTTGTAAGTTCCTGAATTAACTTTATTCCGACTCCCACTTCATCTCGCAATTCGATATCCGGTTCTCTCATTGTTAACTCTCGGTCGTCAAAATGTTCTCCAATTACTATTTCCTGTTCTTCCATTTTTACTCCTTAATTTTCATTCTAAAACCAAAACCGCGTTTTGCCAAGTAAGATTATTTAATCTTTTTTCTGTCTTTCTTGAACTTTCTTAATCCTCTACCAAACTGTGTTTCGCTAAATTCAGCAAAACCAGCTGGCTCTCCTTTCCAGGCAGGTTGTTCAACACCCTTAAGAACTTTAACAACAACGGGGTTGGTGGTTTTACCTGACAGTACTGTGTTTCTAATATTATTCACAGCCCAGTCATCAGGCCGAACCGAAACGAGACATTTACCTTTAGCTAAGCGAGTAACTCTTCTGACTTCTTCTTTCCTTACTTGCAAAACGTCGGAATTTCCAATTGTCAGGAAACCAACTTTTCCGTGCACACGAAAAGAAGTTTCACCCCCATCTCGTTTTTTAACTATTATCTCAGGCGACATAAATGATATTTAAACTACATTAAGGTATAACAATATATCAAAAAACATTAGCTTTCTCAATCTGCTATGTTCATCCACCTGACAGGTGTGAACCTACCCCACCTGTCAGGTGGGAATCTGGATTTTCCCGCAGTTTTGCTTTATGATCAAGAAAATATGGACAGAGAAATTATACACGATGCATTATCTCTTGTAGGCAGTTGGCAAGAGGCAAAAATCAGGGAAACGTAAATGGACTATGAAAAAAATTTTCGCGTTTTTTATTGACTCTATTCAAACCATCACCGTCTCTTTGTCTGTTTTTGCAATGGTATATCTTTTTCTTGCAGCTCCAAGGGAAGTCCAAGGTGCTTCCATGGAACCAAATTTACATACGGGAGAAAGGTTAATTATTGAAAAAGTCAGCGTGCGTCTGGATAAGCTGGAAAGAGGGCAAATTGTAGTTTTACATTCTCCGCTTCAGGATGCCGACTACGTAAAAAGGGTCATCGGACTGCCTCGGGAAACTGTCGTTATTGATAATTGCCAGATTACTATCAAAAACTCTCAAAACCCTCAGGGATTTGTGCTCATGGAAGAATATTTACCTCCGGGAGTTTGTACCAAAGGCGGAAATGTAGTTTTAGAAGACCAAGGCTATATCATTCCTAAAGACTACTATTTAGTTTTAGGCGATAATCGGGAGCGCTCTTTTGACGGAAGGTTTTTTGGAGCAATTCCCAAAGAAGAGATTGAAGGCAGGGCAATTTTACGCTTTTGGCCAACTCAAAATATTCAGATTTTTTAGTTTGTTGATTTTGTTTCTTTTCCTGAACCGTTTTGACCATTGGCAGCTGCCGCTTTCCTTGCTTCTGCAGCAGCTTTTGCTCTTTTAAATGCAAAGGGTTCAATTTTTTTAACTGGCAAACCGTCACGATATCCCCCCTCATCGGCAATAGCAACTATATAACCAGTTCCTGGTCTTATTTCCTTGTCTGACATACAAACCTCCTTAAGTTATTTAATTTTAAGCCAATTTTACTCTTTCTTGACCGAAAGTCAAAAAAAGGCTTAAAATAGCGACTATTATGAATTTACAAAATAAAAATATTTTAGTC
>JACQHK010000028.1 GCA_016199065.1 Candidatus Microgenomates bacterium
ATATTTTAGTTTACCCGAAGCGCAGGCGAAGGGCTTTTTCTTTTTTAACCTCGAGAAAAGGGGTTGGTTGGTAGTAAATTAAGAGTTTAATAGTTAATAAATAAAATAACCAACCCCGAGAAATCGGGGTTTTTTAGTGGGGAAAGGAGGTGAGTAAAATGTCAAATAAATACGAAAGGTGTCGAGAAACACATCAAGCTAAACAACGATTAGAAGCTATGATAAACGGTACTTATTACAAAACACCATCTATTTCGCCAGAAAAAAAATTTCAAAGAGTATTAGAAGCTCAAGCAGAAGGAAGATATTACGATAAACCCGCTCTGGCTCAACATAAAAGAGTCAGGCGGGCGACAAGTTTACAAATAAGGTAATTGGTTGTAAATAATCGAAAGCTTAGTATAGAATGATGTAAGTAATATGAATTACAATTTAGAATTTCGTGGCGATTTAAATAAGGTTAAAAACCTTAACGACTTGGAAAAACTTAGGTTGGAGTATTTTGGCTCACAGGGCAAAATTACCCAACTTACCAAGTCTTTAAAATCTCTTTCACCCGAAGAGAAAAAAGAAGCCGGAAGAAAAATTAACCGGCTTAAAAACGAAATTGAACTGGCATTTTCCCAAAAACAACAGGAAGTTGCTGATAGGAATGACTCTGGATGGATTGATGTTACGGCACCGGGAATCAAACCACGGGAAGGTCATTTGCACATCGTTTCCCTGGCCATTGAAGAAATCACCCGTATCTTTGAAAAAATCGGCTTTACGAGAGTTCGTTATCCGGAGGTAGAGTGGGAATGGTATGCTTTTGAAAGCCTGAACATGCCACCCAATCATCCGGCACGGGACGATTTTGAAACGTTTTTTGTAGATCAAGAACCATCTTCTCAATACGGAAAAATAGTTTTGTCTCCCCATACGTCTTCCGGACAGGTAAGAGAAATGGAAAGGTTACACCAACCGCCTATCAGAATGATTAATATTGCCAAATGCTACCGTCCAAATTGGGATGTTTCCCATGTTCCTATGTTCCACCAGTTTGAAGGCTTAGTTGTTGATCGGGGAATTAACATCACACACCTGAAAGGAACAATGGATTATTTCGCTAAACAATTTTTCGGACCCAATCGAAAAACAAGATTGCGTCCTTTTCACTTTCAATTTACCGAACCATCTTTTGAAGTTGATATCACCTGTGGCGTTTGTTTGGGAACCGCCAAGTTGGCAGACGGATCACGCTGTCGATTTTGTAAGGAAGGGTGGTTGGAACTAGGAGGTTCAGGGATGGTGCATCCGAATGTTTTAAAGGCGGGAAAAATTGATGCGCAAAAATATACGGGGTTTGCTTTCGGTTGGGGTATTGAACGAACTTATATGATGAAGTCCGGAACTAAACTGGATGATATTCGCCTGTTATATAGCAACGATATCAGATTTCTGGAGCAATTTTAAATGAATATTTTAATCGCCGATACCTGGCTAAGAGAATATTTGCAAACTGATGCTACGCCGAGACAAATCAAAGATTGTCTTTCCTTGTGCGGTCCTTCCGTTGAAAGACTTAAGGAAGTTAAAGATGACGTGGTGTATGACGTGGAAATAACTTCCAATAGGGTCGATATGGCTTGTGTATACGGCTTTGCCCTCGAAGCTGCCGCGATCCTTCCTCGTTTTGGACTTAACGCGCAGCTAAAACCTTTAACAATTAGTAATCTTCAGACGGGTCGGGGAATCGAAGTGGCTATTGAAGATAAAAATAAACTCTGCAATAGAATTGTAGCCGTCGCCCTAGATGATGTAAAAGTCGGCCCTTTACCCGAATTTATGCGCGAAAGAATTGAAAAGTCTGATATCCGCTCCTTAAATAATCTGATCGATATTACCAACTACGTAATGACCGAACTGGGACATCCTTGCCATGTGTTTGATTTGGACCGCATTAAAACTGGCCGCTTAGTTATCCGCTACGCTAAAAACGGTGAACACTTAGTGACTCTGGATGGAAAAAAATACGAACTAGAATCAACTGACGTAGTTATTGACGACGGTACAGGAAGAATAATTGATTTACCAGGAATCATGGGAACTGAAAATAGCGTCGTAACTAATCAAACTAAAAGGGTTCTTTTATTTATTGAATCAAACGATCCGGTAAAAATCAGAAAAACTTCGATGCGGCTAGGTATCCGAACGGTAGCAGCGACGATCAACGAGAAACATCCCGATCCTGAACTGGCTAAAACCGCACTATTAAGAGGAATTGAACTGTTGCAAAAACATGCCGGAGCAAAAGTAGTATCTCCCTTGTATGATATATATTCGAAAAAAACTGTTCTTCCGAAAATTAAAGTCAGCACTGAATTCATTAACACAAGACTGGGAATCACTTTAACAAAAACACAAATTGCCGAATTTTTACAATCGCTTAATTTTTCAGTTAGCGAAGAGGCAAAAACTATTTTAGAAGTTACTCCTCCTACATATCGTCAATTTGATATTGAAATTCCCGAGGATATTGTCGAAGAGGTTGCCAGATTATATGGCTATCATTTACTTCCGAATCGGATTATGGAAGGGCCTATACCTCTTTTGCCAAGAGATCAGTCTCTGTTGTGGGAAGAGCAGATTAAAAAATATTTAAAATACAACGGACTGACTGAAATTTACAACTATTCAATGCTCTCTACCGACCTTCTGCGCAAAACCGGTTTCTCAGAAAACACCTCACTAAAACTCGCAAATCCTTTGACAGAAGAACTCGTTTACATGAGAAATTCTTTAATACCGCAAATGATTAAGACAATCAGCGATAACCAGAATCAAAAAAATGAGCTGATGTTTTTCGAATTAAGTAAAATATATCTTCCACGAAACAATAACCTGCCGACAGAGACCACTAAACTTTGTTTGGGCTATTTAGGAAAGACCTTTTTTGAATTAAAGGGAATAATTGAAGGTCTGGCCCAGGAGCTAGGAAGGGAAGACCTACAGGTTAAACCAATCACAACAGATACACAACTTTTTGTGAAAAACCAATGTGGTGAAGTTCTGTTGGGAACAGAAACAATTGGAGTAATCGGTTTAGTGAAAAAGAATATTGCTCTTAATTTTTTAATTAAAAATAATCTTCACCTGGCAGACTTGGATTTTGAAAAAATTGTCACCTTGGCCAAATCGACTAAGAATTATGTTCCTCTCAATCCTTTTCCACCTTTAGTCCAGGATCTGGCACTGGTGGTAAAACCGCATACATATTTTGCTAATTTAGTAAAAGAAATAGAAAAAATCAGTGTACTGATAAAAAAAGTCGAGCTCTTAGATGAATACGCCAATACCAAAACACTGAGAATCATATTCCACGATCGAACAAAAACTCTGGAAGAAAAAGAGATAGCACCTATCAGACAAAAAATTCTGAAAACCTTAGAAGAAAAATTTTCCGCAAAGCTAAAACTAAACTCTTAGGGCATATCTGTCATACATGTCATATAAGACATATATGTTTTAGGGTGTAAGAGTAGGGCTGGGTGAGGGAGTCAGGGTCGGTGTATTTGTTGGCGTCGGCGTTGACGTTACGTAGTTCCATGGTACCTTGACACCAATTCTGACTGATACTTCCGAACTATTCCCCGCGCTATCAGTTCCCTTAAATTTTATCTCGTATGGTCCGTCATCGAGATGGATTTTGGCCGATAGAAAATTACCGGCCTTGGTCTCTTTTAGATTACCGTTAGCGAAAACCTCCATTTTGACAACTTCACGCTTCGCAACGGCTGATGCCTCAACCTGAATATCATTCTCGTTATATTGTGTTTCATTGCTCGGGCTTTTGATTTTTACAACTACCCGATCTTCTGCACCCGAGGATGTTTCCTTGGGAAATTTATATTTTTCCTCACTCTGGGAATTAATCCACGCATCTATTCCTTCCTGCCAGCGATTTTTTCCGTCTGTTGAAACCGGATCATTTTCTTTAAAAACCAGAAAGTCCTTTTCTGTATAATCACCGGCAGCTATTTCTACCTCGTTAGCTAACTTGGTTGAATCGTTTTTGGAAATCTTTAAGCGCTGATATACCGGAGAAGCACTTTGCGGTTCGGTACCTTTAACAAAATACTCTGTTCTCTTTGCCTGACCGTCAACCGGCAAACCGCCGGCCAAACTATCAATTTCTATTGCGTTAACGTTATCCGGTTTTTTAAATTCCTCGTTTTTTTTATCTTTTAACAAAAATTTCATCATTTTGTTCCAGATAGGGGATGCACCCGTCACTCCTGAAGTGATGGTGGGGTTCATGGGGGAGTTGTCATTATTTCCAACCCAAACACCTGTCACATATGAGGGGGTGTAGCCAAAGGTCCAGTTGTCCCGTTTTTGATCAGTCGTTCCAGACTTAGCGGCGACTGTTTTGCCTGATATAACTAAATAGGAATTGGTACCAAAAGCTGCAGATCTGGCATTATTGTCCAAAAGTATGTGAGAAATTAAAAAAGCAATGTCTTCTCCCAGAACTTTTCTTCCCGAAGTCTGTTTATATTCATAAAGTTTTTTTCCATCTGAGGTCTGCACTTTTAAAATTGATACCGGATCGTGACGAACCCCACCTGTAGCAAAAACACCGTACGCACTTGCCAATTCCAGCATTTTGACCTCCCGTCCTCCCAAAGCTAAAGACAAACCCACGTTTTTCATATTTTCTTCTGTTGGCTGCCAAGTAGAAATTCCCATATCGAAGCCCTGTTGCATCACATTCTTTACTCCTGCTAAAGCAGCCATTTTTACCGCCGGAATGTTTAAGGAATTACCTAAAGCAAAACGAATTTGTACCGGACCCTTAAATTTTCCGTCATAGTTAACCGGAGTATAAATCGGAGTAGTGGGATTACCGCTGGGAAAGTCCGTTTTAACATCCATTAATAAACTGCCGGGAGTATAGCCTTGTTTAAAGGCTGTGGCATAGAGAATTGGTTTCCCCGCAGAACCCGGCTGACGCTCAGCTAAAACAACGTTAACATTACCGTCGATATCCGTATTAAAATAATCTTTACTGCCTACCATGACCACGATTTCTCCCGTTTGCGGATTTAAAACCACCGCTGCTGCATTAGAAGCTTTAAAAGGTGCCAGCTTGGCTGCTTCATCAGCAACTATTTTTTCTGCTTCTTCTTGTATTTTATAATCAAGCGACGTCGTTACTCTTAAACCTCCACCTTCAACCATCTTTTCCCCAAATTGCTTCATTAGTTGTTCTCTGACATACATCACAAAGTGCGGAGCTTTAATAGTGTTTGATCCTTGAGGAGCAAGCTTTAGGTTGGCAACATCTTTAATTGCTTGTTGCTCCTGTTCGCGGGTAATGTATTTATCTTCTCTCATTCGTCTTAAAACATCCTGAGTTCTGGCGATATAAGATTTTGAAGTAAAAGGATTGTATAAAGTAGGACTTTGCGGAAGGCCCGCCAACACTGCCGATTCTATTAAGTTTAAGTCTTTGGTATGTTTATTAAAATAGGTTTTACTGGCAGCTTCTACTCCCCAGGCAGTTCCTCCGTACGGAGCTTCGTTTAGGTACATTTGGAGAATTTCGTCTTTGGTATATTTTTTTTCTATTTGAATGGCCAAAATAAATTCTTTAATTTTTCGAGGCAGTGTTCTTTCTGAAGTCAATAAAACGTTTTTTACTAATTGCTGCGTTAAAGTAGATCCTCCGGCCAAGTTACGATAGAAAATAATTTGCTTTACGGCACGCAGGTATCCTACCGGATCGAAACCCTGATGTTGGTAAAAAGATTTATCTTCTATGGCTATCGTGGCATTCCTTAAGCTAAGAGGAAGATCCTTGAATTCTACGGGGATACGATTTTTGTCGGCATAAACATCATAAAGAACTTCGCCATTGCGATCATAGATGATGGTGGAAAACCCCTCTACTCGTCGTACTTTGTCGGGCCGCGGAAGATCTTTACTATACCAGGCAAAAAGTGCTGTCGTACTAATAACAAAGACGACGATTCCCACAACTAGTAAGGTGGCAATTGTACTATAAAGTCTTGCTTTGTTGTTGGGAATTAAACTTCCTAATTTTTTACGCAACTGCCGTTGATTAAATAGAGAAAGCATAAAATAATTCAGAATGTAAAATGTAAAATGTAAAATTATTAAGAGTAAGAATAAGAGTCGTTGATAAATTATTGTACATTGTACGTTGCAAATTGTAAATTAACTTACGATTTGACAAACAATTATCTTCTATGTAATAATTCTTTTCAACAATTTAACAAAGACGTTGAAGAAGAGGAAGTAGTAAGTTAAGAGTGACAGAAGAAAGTAGCCGGTTGATGCAAGAGCTACCGCATCTTAATTTTACGAAATACCCTTCAGAGTCGAAAGATCGAAATTGAACAAGTCAAACTTGTCTTCGTAAATCTTTCCGGGAGTTCCCGTTATAGAACTAAAGTATGTCGTATTAAACGGAGTACTTGAGAGGCCAAAAGATGATCCGCCTCGGCGGATTTTTTGATGGGTAAGTTGACGAAGAATGAGTCTTACTTACCCACATCCGCCAAAGTGAACATTCATTTGCGAGGACCTGTCTGCGCAGGCAGGCGTAGACCTCGAAATGAACGTGAACGAAGGAGGATTCTTGGCAACAAGGGTGGTAACGCGGATTTAATTCGTCCCTTATTTTCACATTAAGTGGAAGTGAGGGATTTTTTTGTGGAGAAAATATGTCAATCGAATCACTGGAAATAATAAACCGGCAAACGCAAACAGAACTTTTGAGAACCTTTCTCGCGGAAGTCAATCAAAGTGCCGTCTCCCGACAAATAAACGGAGATGTTTTTAGGCTTTTTTTATCTGAAGCAAGAGATAAACAGTTGCCTTTAACTTTTGTCGCAATAACCTGCCCTGATTGGATAAAACCCAGAGAAGGAAATCCTGACGTGGACAGAGTAATCGGCCTGGTTGATAAAAAAAACAAACGCGCCAGAAGATTTGCTGCTGAAATCAGCAACTTTCAAAACGCGTTGAATACTTTTGGTGTCAGAGCAGATATTTTTTTTGCAGTTTCCAACGTGGAACTTCCTTTACATTTGGCTTTAAACAACATGGGATTGGTCATCCATAATCCTGAAACTGCTGAAAGAAATATTGCCAGTAGCCAAATTAACTTGAGCGAGTTAATTACAGATAGTGGTGGAATTGTAACGAGTTTTGACCATATGGAAATGATAAAAAAATTTCTAAAAACTGATGATCTGGAGGAGATACAAAGACAAATAGCCGGTAAAAGTAACCCAACCATGAGAGAGTTTTTGGACGGACTGTATGAATTCGATTTAAGTTTTACAGTTCCATCTTTTAGGTCTCCAAATTCTCCGGGGATTGTTTACCTGGATATTCAGTCATTCGGGTTTATAGACGACGTGTTAAGTTTTAGAATCATCGGGAATCGGGTAGCACCTACCTTACCTGTTCTGGCTCCCTTTAATAATTCCGGTGACTGGCATGGGGCACCTCGCGGCGAAACACATTTCCCGACAAAATTTGAAATTATTGCCAGAGAACTACAACTTAAGGATGTGCCCGCAAACGAGCAAGAATTGTTTAGGTTAATTTCTCCTCTGCCAGACGCAGTTTTATCAGATTTTTTAAATAGAAAGGGGGTACCGGTTATTGTAAATTCAAGAGAATCAAAAAAAGACGCAATTTCCAAAGTATTATTTATTTTTCGTTAATATGAAAAACTCAAATCTTTATCAAGTAATAGAAGGTCTCAATAAGTTTGCACCACCAGAAATAGCGGCCTTTGATTTCGCTGGCTTATTAGTCGATTCAGACAGTAAATCCATCAGAAAAATTGGCATCACACTCGACGCTACCTTAACAACAATCAGTGAAGCAGTTACGAATAAATGCGACTTACTTATCACTCATCACGGCCCGGATGACAAAACTTTTCACGAAATATCCGGGCTTGATAGAAAACGTATCGCGTTGGCCTTAAGCGCAAACCTGCCGATTTTCAGAATGCATTTAAATTTAGATTTTTGCACTAACGGAAACAGTGAAACTCTATGCAAATTATTGGGTTTTGAAAAATTTAAACCTACCTGGACTATCTATCAGGGTCACAAGTTAGAAACAGGAGCACATTTTATCGATGGCTACTTCCTGCTAGAAGATTTATTGGAGAGAGTAAAAAGGTTAATACCTAATTCCGTCAGAATCGTTCCGAGTTCCAAAAAGATGTTCAAAAGATTAGCCATTACGCCGGGGGGTGGTTTTGAACCTTGTTTTTTAGAACAACTTCCTAGTCCAGACGTTTTTATTTCTGGAGAACTTAACCATATCGCAATTGTGAGGGCAATTGATCTTAATATCTGTCTGATCGAAGCAACTCACGCAAGTACGGAAAATGAACCATTAAAGTTAATTGCCAAAAGATTAGAAAAATTTCTCGGGATTCAAGTTGTCTTTATCGAATCAAGAGACAATATTAAAGTAGTAAGATTATGAAAATAACTATCGCAGTAATTCTCACACTCCAGCCTGTCTGCGCAGGCAGGTGCGCGGGAATTACTGCATCCCAAACAATATTTATATTGTACCGTAAGTTAGAAATGTGATAGTCTTAAACTGTGAGTAAGCTGAGCCCAAGTAAAAGAAAAGAATTGATGGTTGCATTGTGTAGAGCATTGGCGACCCTTAATAAACCTAAGGAGGTAGCTGAGTTTCTGCTAGATTTTTTGTCACCTAAAGAAAACGAGATGGTGGCCAAAAGATTAAGAATCGCCGAGCTTTTAACTCAAGGATGGAACTACGGAAGTATAAAAAATGAAGTCGGAGTAGGAAATTCAACAATCGCTAAAGTAGGTACCTGGCTTAATCTTTCCGGCAAAGGATTAAGACTTGTTTTACAAAGAAAGACCAAGGAACAAAAAGAGGTATCACCAGATGAAAAGTATGATCCTCTTTCGTGGTATAGTTACAAACATAGATACACGTTGCAGTTCTGGCCAGAATTATTACTAGAAGAGTTAATTAAACAAACTAATGAAATCGAAAAGAATAAAATAAAAACGATATTTGAAAAATTGGATATTAAAAGAAGGTCCTTTTCAAAGGAAGCAAACAAAAAATTATATGATCAGTTTAAAGAAAAATTAGAATAACGAATGTAACTCTCACTCTCCAGTGCGTGGGAGTTACTGCATGATGAGATGAAATAAAATTAAGCAAGTAATAAATAAATTCAATAGATAAAATGTTGTTTAAAATATGGATAAAATCGACGAATTATTAACAAGGGGGGTGGAAAATATTTACCCTTCTAAAAAAGAATTGGAAACTCTCTTGCGTTCCGGTAAAAAGATCAGACTGTACTTAGGAATAGATCCTTCCGGAGCGCGTTTGCACGTCGGCCATATGGCTGTCCTTCGCAAACTTCGTCAGTTTCAAGATCTTGGCCATAAAGTAATTTTATTAGTGGCTGATTTTACGGGCATGATCGGCGACCCAACCGGTAAGGCCGGCGAACGCAAGATGCTTACCCACAAACAGGTGATGGAAAATGCCAAAACGTACAAAGAACAAGCCGGACGGGTTATTAGATTTTCGGGCGAAAATTCCGTAGAAATTAAAAACAATAGCACCTGGCTCTCTAGTCTAACTTTTAAAGAAATCATCGAATTGGCTGGTAACTTTACCGTTCAACAGATGATCGAGCGGGATATGTTTCAAAAGCGACTCTCCGATCAAAAACCGATTGGTCTCCATGAATTTTTATATCCTTTAATGCAAGGTTACGACTCTGTAGCCATGGACGTGGATTTGGAAGTGGGAGGAGCCGATCAAACATTTAATATGCTGTGTGGGCGAACACTTTTGAAAAACTTAAAGAATAAAAATAAATTCGTTCTGGCCGTTCCTTTAATCGCCGATAAAAACGGGGTAAAAATCGGCAAAACAGAAGGAAATGTCATCGCCCTAACGGCTAATCCTGAGGAATTTTTCGCCCTGGTAATGACCTTACCCGACGAAGTGTTGATTAATTGCTTCGAGAGTCTGACCGATCTTCCCACGACCGAAATTATCAAAATCGCACAACATTTAAAACAGGGACAAAATCCGATTGAGGTAAAAAAATATCTAGCTTTCACCTTAACCAGAATGTTAAATTCAGAAAAGGACGCTCAAAAAGCTCAAAAAGAATTCGAAAAAGTAGTTCAGGGCGGAGAACTACCATCCGAAATACAGGGCATTCGACTTTCAGCCAAAGAGGAAATAGCGTGGGCGGATTTTCTCGTTAAATACAATTTAGCAAAAAGTAAATCTGACGCTAAACGCCTGATCGAACAGGGTGGTGTCGAGATTGGCGGAGAAAGGGTAGGAGACCCTAAGGAAATATTGATTCCCGAGAATAACGCTGTGATAAAAGTGGGAAAAAAGAACTTTGTGAAACTAATTGTTGAGTAATATATAATATATATAGTTTCAATTTTCAAATTTTCATAATTTACAAAGTAATTTTCAACATTAAATTTTTTAGTTTGGAAAATTGACAAAATTATGACTCAATTTGAATATTGGGAAAATTGTTAAATTCGAAAATTAATCTAATATGAATTTCTTTAGAAAACATCAGAGGTTTTGGAAAATAATTATTGCGATCTCCACGATTGCTCTAATCGCCGGGTCGTTTTTACCTTACTTCGTGGGTTTTTAACACAAAGTAATATAATTTTACCCAATGGCTAAAATTTCCTTTACCACACCGCTTTCTAATTTACCTTACGTGGGTCCGGCCTATGTCAGTAAATTGAAAAGACTCGGACTGTTAACTGTTAAAGATTTGCTTTATCATTTACCAACGCGCTACGAAAATTTCCAGTTAGTATCCATGATTTCTCTTTTACAACCGGGCGAGACGGTATCGGTAACAGGAAAAGTTGTTGATATTAAAAACGTTTTTACCAAAAACGGTAAAAGGCTCACCCAAGCGACAATCAGTGACACCAGCGGCACGATTGAGGTTATCTGGTTTAATCAAATTTTTCTTACCAAAGTAATCAAGCCTAACAGCGATTGGATTTTTTCAGGTAGAGTAGATTTTTTCGGCAGAAAACTGGCCATAATTTCTCCTCAATACGAACTTTTTAAAACTCACCAGGGTGATCAAGATTATTTAAGCCAGATCCACACCGGGCGATTGGTACCAATTTATCCCGAGACCGAAGGCTTAACCTCAAAATGGTTAAGGGCCAAAATTGCTTATCTTTTGAAATATTACTCAGATATTATCGAGGATTTTTTGCCGCCGCAAATTCTTCGAGAGAACAATTTACCCTCGTTAAAAGAAACTATGCTTAAGATTCACTTTCCTCAGGCTCTGGAGGAAGCAGATTATGCCCGTCGTCGAATCGCCTTTGAAGAACTGTTTTTGCTGCAACTTTCAGGTCTTGCCCAAAAAAAGATCCGACTTTCTCAAAGAGTAGGGAGCATATTAAAACTTAACCCTTTTAAAGAAAACCTCGATAAATATGAAAAAAGTTTACCCTTTGTCTTAACTGATTCACAGAAAAAGGCCAGTGAGGAAATCCTGAGAGATTTAGTCAAGAATACTCCCATGAATCGCCTGCTGGAAGGAGACGTAGGAAGTGGTAAAACAGTAGTTGCTTCTTTGGCTCTTTATTTAGCAATCTTAAATAACACTCAGGCAGCACTTATGGCACCAACCGAAATACTTGCACAGCAACATTATGAAACTCTCTCTAAATTCTTAAAACCTTTAGGAATAAATCTTTTTTTGTTAACTTCAAGCAATAAGGACTTTCCCGAAAATTTTGACTTTAATCAACCATTTATCGCGGTTGGCACCCACAGTCTTCTTTACAATCACTTGGATTTTAAAAATTTATCATTAGTAATTATTGACGAACAACACCGCTTCGGGGTAGAACAAAGACTTACTCTAACTAAAAAAGGCGAAAATCCGCATGTCTTGACGATGACTGCTACCCCCATTCCCAGAACTATGGCTCTGACTTTTTACGGCGACCTTGATCTTTCGGTTCTCTCCGAGTTACCACAAGGAAGACAAAAAATTAAAACTTGGGTAGTTCCTGAAGAAAAAAGAGACAACGCCTATGAATGGATTAAAAAAAACCTTGTGAGTGTTTTTATCGTCTGTCCTCTAATTGAGGAGTCAGAGACTCTGAGCACGGTTAAAGCTGCAAGTAAGGAATTTGAAAATCTGCAAAAAGTTTTCCCGGAATTTAAGCTTGCCTTATTGCACGGCCGAATGAAAGCCAAAGAAAAAAATCTTCTGATTAACGATTTTCGCGAAGGAAAAATAAATATTTTAGTATCCACACCGGTAGTGGAAGTTGGAATTGATATACCACAAGCTAACATCATGGTGATTGAAGCGGCCGAACGTTTTGGACTGGCGCAGCTGCACCAATTGCGGGGTAGGGTGGGAAGAAACAACCAACAAGCATATTGCTTACTGTTTCTTTCTCAAGAGCAGGAACAAACCGTTAAGAGATTAAAATTTTTAGAATCTGTTTTCTCCGGGCCTAAACTGGCTGATATTGATTTAAAAATGCGTGGACCCGGTGACTTGTGGGGGAAAAGACAACATGGTTTTTTAAATCTTAAAGCCGCCGATTTAACCGATGAGGAACTAATAAAAGAAACCAAAAAAGTCGCGGAAAAGATTGTTGATGCAGATTTAGAAAACAAGTATCCTGAATTAATTAAAGAAATGAAAAAGCTAACACAACCTGAGTACAATCCAAACTAATATTAATTTCCAATTTTCAAATTTTCCTAATTTTCTAAAGTAACCCTCAATTAAATAATTTTCGAAAACTGAATCCTGAAAATTATTTTGAAAATTTGAAATTTAGGAAAATTGAAAAATTAAGCAGTTAAATTGGAAATATAGGCTTCAACTTTTAGATTCTTGCATGGAAACACAGTTTATCTTAAAATAACAGTCTATGACACCATTACCAAAAAGAAGATGGTCAAGAGCAAGACAAGGGCAGAGACGAACTACAATCAAGCTCAAAACCAATCAGTTACAAGTATGTCCCCATTGCCAGGCCTTAAAAGAGCCTTTCGTGGTATGCAGTAACTGCGGATATTACAATGGCGTGCAGGTGATAACACCTAAGGTTGAAAAGCCCGCAAAAAATGAAAAACCCTCTTGACCCACGTCATAAAAAAAGAGAAGACTTATTAAAATTAATTTTCAGCTGGGATTTTACCAAAAGTAACACCACCAAGAACAAAAATTTAGAGAAAATTATCGACGAGCTGGAAAGAATTGACCAAAAAATTACGCAGGCGGCACCTGCCTGGCCGCTTGATAAAATCGCCAAGGTTGATCTTGCCATACTTCGATTAGCGGTTTATGAATTAACGGTTCTCAAAAAAGAACCACCCAAAGTGCTAATTGACGAAGCAATCGAATTGGCCAAAAGGTACGGCGGCGATTCTTCTCCCGCCTTTATTAACGGAGTTTTAGGCACGATATATAGCAAAAAAACCTGATATGGATTTTCCGATCTTTAAAGATGAAAAACTCCTCAATCTGGCTTTAACTCACCGTTCATATTTAAACGAGGTTAAAAAGGACAGACTTTCTTCTAATGAAAGGTTGGAATTTTTAGGTGATGCCATTCTTTCCTTTTTTACTTCTTTATACTTATACAAGAACTACCCCCACTATACGGAAGGACAGTTAACTAATTTGCGGGCAAACCTTGTTAAAACACCTACGCTGGCCAAAATTGCCCGGGAATTAAAAATCGGCGAACGAATTAGACTAAGTAAGGGAGAGGAGAACACCAAGGGAAGAGAAAATCCCAGCATTTTAGCTGATACTTTCGAAAGTTTACTGGCGGCGCTTTTTTTGGATCAGGGATTAGAAAAAGTTGAGGAATTTATTAGTCAAACAGTGTTTCCTCTCATTCCCCAAATTCTGGAAAAAGGTAGTCTGAAGGATTATAAAAGTTTACTTCAGGAAAAAACCCAGGAAAAATATCATTCCTCGCCGCAATATTTAGTTGAAGAAGAGTTCGGACCAGATCATGCTAAAACATTTATAATTGGGGTTTATGTTAACGGCACGTTGCTAGGAAAAGGAACAGGTAGTTCAAAGCAGAGAGGAGAACAGGTAGCAGCAAAGGTCGCCCTTGAAAAAGTCAAGTCTGGTCTGTTAAAATAGTTTTCTATGGCAGTAAAAATCCGCCTTTTTAGAATCGGTAAAAAAAACAAGCCCTATTATCGTGTAGTGGCCTGCGACGAAAGCGCTAAACGGAACGGGAAATTTATCGAAATACTCGGTACTCATGATCCAATTCAAAATCCGGCACACAGCGTCCTGAAAAACGACCGGGTCATTTATTGGTTGGAGCGGGGTGCCAAACCATCAGACACGGTTAAACAAATACTTAAGAAACAGGGAATTAAAGCATGAAAGATCTGCTGCTCTACATCGTCAAAAACTTAGTTACCTATCCGGACGATTTAAAAGTTGAGGAAGAAGAACAAAATAATAATGTTTTACTCAAACTTTATGTTAATAAAGAAGATATGGGTAAGGTCATCGGCAAAGAAGGTAAAATCATTAAAGCTATTCGCACTCTTTTAAAGGTCCGCGCCATCAATGAGAAAAAAAGGGTAGATCTGCAACTGGTGGAACCACCTGCCCAAGTAGCACTATGAAATTTTGTGTAGTTACACTTTTCCCCGAATTCGTCAAATCGATTGTTTCCTTTTCCATTATTAAGAACGCTCTAGCAAAAAAGATTCTTGAATTTGAGACGATCAATATTCGCGACTTTGCTACCGACTCGTATAAAACGGTCGATGATCGACCCTATGGCGGTGGGGCAGGAATGATTTTAAAAATTGATGTTTTGGAGAAAGCGCTTACAAGTGTCAAAAAAGAACCGAAGGCAAAAACCATTCTTCTTGATCCGCGGGGCAAGAGATTTACCCAGAAAAAAGCCGAGGAATATTCTTTACTTAATCAGTTAATCATAGTAAGCGGACATTACGAAGGCATTGATGAAAGGATTAACTACTTTATTGACGAAAAAGTTTCTCTCGGAGATTTTATACTTACAGGCGGCGAAATTGCTTCTCTGGCACTTATCGACTCGGTTGGCAGACTAATTCCGGGAGTAATCAATCAAAACTCGTTGACTAAAGAATCACGTCCGCCCTTTTTTCTTGAGTATCCGCAATACACTCGTCCAGAAGTTTATAAACACCACAGAGTTCCACCGGTTTTGTTATCAGGAGACCATGCCAAGATCAAAAAATGGCGGGAAAACGCTTCAGGCAAATTAGGGGTTAAATAGATCGACCTTACCTACGGGAATAACACCTCCGCTTTGTACAGCTTCAGGAAGAGGTCCGGACTGGAAATAGCTATAATAGGTATAAGTTTTTATTCTTTGATAAAGTTCTTCTTCTTCGGGCGTGAAATTCTCTAAAGGCGCCGAAATAGCTCCCAACGAAGTCGGTAAGGGCTGAAAATAAATTGATACCGAAAGCGCCAGGGAGATGGGCTGGTCGGCTTTTTGGGCTACGCTTCCGCTTAAACTTAAACCATCAATTTTAATTAGTCTTCTGGCCTGTATTGTTTTGCTGATAAAATCGCGAATGGCTGGAAAAGTGCCTTTGATAGTTACTTTGGCCGTCACCGGTTGATCCTGTTGAGGTTTTTTCTCTGCGGAGCCGGTGGACACTAAGCCCGGAGCTACTTCAATCAAGCCAACTGACACCGAAGCCTCGTTGGCAATTCGCTGAATACCCAGTAAGAAACCGGCGATGTCTTTTTCTGATGGTACGGCGCTATCGAGCACCGCAAATTTTTCCTTAAGTTCTGGATTGTCAAAGTTTTGGAGTTCGACGGCTTTCTTTGTTAAATCAGCCAAACGTTTTTGGCCTTTGGCTAACTCCTGTCTGGCGGTAACTATGTCGGAGATCTTGGGCTGCAAAAAATATGTCCAGAGATACAAAACAACCAATACGATTACAAATGGCAGAAGATAGATTTTATATTTGTTAAACAATCTTTTGTTAGAAAGGTAGGACATAAATTCACTAGCTCTCCTGACTTCTGATCCTAAACATTAAAGTAAATAAAAAACCGCTTTCTCTTGAGTAAACTAGATTCTTTAACTGAATATTTTCAAAATATAATCCGCCCTTATTGGCATCAAGTAAATTGTTTACTAGTTCCTGGACGGTATCGGAATTATCAGCGTTGTAGGAAATGGAAATGTCTTTGTCTCCCCGAACAGCCAGGTTCGTGAAAGAAGCGTTTACGGGCGTAATTTCCTCAATTCTGGCTACAATTTGGGAATAATCGATCTGATCGCCGAGAATTTTTTTGATGGCTCCGAGTTTTATTTTTGAACCTCTTTGATAACTTTCCACGTCACTTAACGATTGAATAGTACCTTCGGCACTGGTAATTTTATTAGCCACGTCTTTAGAAGCTGCGGTTTGCACCAGGGCGTAAGAATAACTCGCTATGACTAACAAAATAAAGATTACCAAGAGTGCCGGAGAGCCAAAGGTGAGTATTGTTTTAACTTTTTTAGTTTTAGCACTTTCTAGTTCGCGAGAAGGTAAAAGATTGATTTCCTTACTCATTAATCTCCTTTTTTGCCAATCCGGCTGCCAAAGCATAGGTTGGTCCTTTCACAAGGGCATCGGGAAATAATTTGCTATCAATCTCTACATCAACCCAAGGATCTCCCTGTTGAGTCTCGATACCTACTGCTTCGGTTAAATAACGAACCATACCCGGCAACAGTGTAGGCGAACCCACTAAGACAAGTCTCTTTACGATATCGTCAGCCTTTTTGCTTTGATAAAAGGCGACTGCGCGTTTTATTTCTCCGACTATAATATCTACCATTGGCTTAACTACTTCGGCTACTTTACCCTCGAAGCTTTCTTTTTCCAACCCGTAGGTTTTTTTGTATTCCTCGGCTTGAATAAATTCCAAGCCGAAATTAGTCGAAATTGCCCGGGTCACGGCGTTTCCACCACTGCTAATAGTACGGGTAAAGACCACCAGAGAATTTTTTATAATAATTAAATTCGTTTCTTCCGCGCCCATTACTAAAGCTAAAGTCGTCGGCGGATCAGGTTCATTCTCCGTTAACGCCCGTACGGCTGCCAAAGTCTCCGGCTCTAAGGAAACTAATTCTAGATCTGACATTTCGGCGAGTTTGACATAAATGTCGATCAATTTTTTAGGTGCAGCGGAAAGCAGGATCTCCATTTTGGAGTCGGGAGTCGGATTCTGCGGCCTATTCAACACTTGCCAATCCATGTTGACTTCGTCCAGAGACAAGGGAATATATTGTTCAGCTTCCCATTTCAAGGCCGATACCAAATCCTCATCAGAAATAGGAGGCATCTCTATAACACGAGTATAGATCTTGGATTCCGGAAGGGCAATATTTACTTTTTTGGTCGTGATTTTTGAATCTTTAACAAGTTTTTTTATCACCTGCGACATGGCAGAAAGAACATAATCGTTACCGGAAGAAAAACCGCCAATAGGGGTAGGAATAGTTCCCAAAGCCATAAGTTTCTTAGTTTTTCCGAACGGGGCCAATTGCACAGCTTTTACTGACGATTCACCGATATCCAAACCAAACGTTTGTTGGGCAGCCATAAAAATAGTTTAAAAAGTTATATAGAACAAGTATAGGAAGCCATGCTTAACCTTGTCAAGAAGAAACCTTGGAAAGGAAATGTAGAATGTATAATGAAAAATGTATAATGAAAA
>JACQHK010000027.1 GCA_016199065.1 Candidatus Microgenomates bacterium
AATAAAATCTCAATTACTAATTCCCAAAAAAAAGAGAAAATTGAAAATTAAAAATTATTTGGAAAATTACCCGCCTGCCGGCTGGGCAGGGAAAATTAGGAAAATTGAAAATTAAATCGTATGAAGGATATTGTAAATTCAGTTTTAGATCACATTTCCGTTCGGGGTTTGGATTACGGTGATGTACGCATCGTTACTCGCTCGACGGAAAGCTTATCGACCAGAGATTCGGTTGTTGAAGCAGTTGAGTCTTCTCAGAGTATGGGATTGGGGATAAGAGTTTTATTTAACGGTGCTTGGGGATTTGCCGCAACCAATGATTTTTCCTCCGAATCGTTAAAAAATACCTGTCAAAAAGCTTTAAAAATTGCTAAAGCCACCGTCCGGCTATTGCATAAAAAAACCGTACTTTACCCAGCCCGTTCGGTAAAAGCCCGCTATGAAACAAAAATTGCCATTGATCCTTTCACTGTTCCTCTATCCAAAAAGATTGCACTTCTGCTTGCAACTGATGAGGAAATGAGAAAAGTTAAAGGAATAAAAACCTGTCAGTCGTTTCAAAAATCCTGGAGAGAAGAAAAAATTTTTGCCTCCACAGAAGGTGCCCTAATCGAACAAAAAATTACTGAAACAGGAGCCGGATTGGAATGTCTGGCTATTGATGGTAACGAAGCACAAAACAGAAGCTATCCCAATTCATTTCGCGGTCAATTTAAAACCATGGGTTATGAATTGGTTAATCAGTTAGATTTACCCGGCCATGCCCGAAAGACGGCTGAGGAAGCAGTGGCTCTTTTAAAGGCTCCCGAATGCCCTGCCGGAGATTTTGACCTGATTTTAGACGGTAATCAACTGGCGCTGCAGATTCATGAATCATGTGGTCATCCCACGGAGCTTGACCGGGTAATGGGTTTTGAGGCAGCGTACGCCGGAACCAGTTTTATGACGGTAGAGAATTTAGGAAAATTAAAATACGGATCGTCAATTGTTAATTTAACTGCTGATTCGACAACACCTACCGGATTGGGCACTTTTGGTTATGATGACGAAGGAGTTCCGGCGGGCAAAAATTATTTAGTAAAAAACGGTTTACATGTAGGATATTTAACTTCCAGAGAAACCTTACCCATGTTAATTGATTTGTTAACCGATGAACAAAAAGCAATTGTTAAGGATAACCTTGTTTTAACGGGCTGTATGCGAGCTGACGGATGGGAAAACATTCCTTTGGTAAGAATGGTAAACGTCAGTCTCGAGCCGGGAAGGTGGAATTTTGCTGACTTGATAAAAGATACTAAAGACGGTTTATTTCTTTCGACCAACAGGTCGTGGAGTATTGATGACCGGCGAATTAATTTCCAGTTTGGAACGGAAATCGCCTATGAAATTAAAAATGGTAAATTAACCGGCAAAATCTTTAAAAACCCGATTTACTCAGGTATTACTCCCCAATTTTGGAACAGTTGTGATGCAATTTGTAACAAGAATCATTGGGAAATTTGGGGAACGCCCAATTGCGGTAAGGGCGAGCCTTCACAATTGGCACACACCGGGCATGGCGCGAGTCCTGCTCGATTTAGAAAAGTTAAAGTGGGATTTAAGAAAAATTAATCATATGTCATATTTGACAGATATGACATATAAGACACATTTGACATATGTTGATCGGCCAGAAGTTTCTTAAACAACTAACAGACCATGTTTTAAAAATCTCTCAGGCCAAAGAAACTGAGGTTCTGGTTTTTGTGGCGGACTCGTCTTTAACCCGTTTCGCCAATAACCAAATCCACCAAAACGTTGCTTCGGAGAATTTACTCGTTCAAGTAAGAGCCATCATAGACAAAAAACAAGGCGTGGCAAGGGTTAATTTGCCATTAAGTGCCTCTGGTTTTTTTAAATCAGGACAAAGCTTATTAACTAGCGATATTAAAAATAAATTACAGGGGGTTACTAACAAAGCTTACGAAATAGCCAAAATTTCTCCTCCGGATCGGCATTTTAGCCACCTTCCCGGTTTTGCGGAAGGAAAATTTGTTTATCCGAAAATTTCTTCTTATAATGAAAAAACTACCTTAGTTACGCCCGATCAAAAAGCCAAAGAGGTTGAAAAGATTATTAAAATTGCCAGAAGCAAAAAAGTAAATGCCTTTGGTAGTTTGTCAGTAGGGAGCGAAGAGGTCGTGGTAGCCAATTCCCACGGCGTATTTGCTTATCATCCTTTAAGTCAGGGTTATTTAAACATCAGGATAATGGGTCAGAACTCTTCTGGCAGGTCAGACTCGCCTTCTGGATATGCAGGAGAAACGAATATCGATTTTTCTAAACTGGCCATTGAACAAGCGACTAAAAGAGCCGTTAATAAGACCATCTTAGGAGAGAAACAAATTGCCATTGAGCCAGGCAATTATGAAGTGGTTCTGGAAGAACCGGCTGTGGCCGAGATGATGACTTATATGTCTTATTTGGGTTTTGGAGCAAGGTCGTATCATGAGGAGCGAAGTTTTATGTCTTCTCAGTTAGGCAAAAAAGTCATGGGTGAAAATGTGA
>JACQHK010000029.1 GCA_016199065.1 Candidatus Microgenomates bacterium
ATCTTATGCTGATTTGCAACCCGAAGGGTTGTCAAAACAGTCTTAGATGGATATATCCTGAGCAAATTCATTTGCGAATGGTATAACAATAGTCAATAATTGCAGTCAGGGTTGATTTTAAGCCATTTTTAGTTATTATTACAGCATGACTATTAAGCAGGAAACCTATCGTCTTTCATTAGTTATTCCGGTTTATAACGAACAGGAAAGCCTTTCTGAGCTCATTAACACGCTTAAAAGAGAACTGAGCAAACTGAGAGAATATCATCCATATGAAATAATTTTTATAAATGACGGATCAAACGACCAGACTCTGCAAAAGCTGAAGTCGATTAAAGATCCTTTAATAAAAATAGTGAGTTTTCGCAGAAATCTCGGCAAAGCCACTGCCCTAAACATAGGGTTTGAAAGAGCTACAGGAGAGATTATTGCAACCATGGATGGAGATTTGCAAGACGGACCGGAAAACTTACTACCTCTTCTTTCCAAACTTAATGATGGTTTTGATTTAGTAATTGGTTGGAAGAAAAAAAGGCATGATTCTTTGCTGGGTAAGAACATTCCTTCTAAGGCCTTTAATTTCTTGGTCAGACTGATTTCGCAAACTCCTCTGCATGACTTCAATTCCGGTTTAAAAGTAATGAAAAAAAAAGTGGCACGGGAAATTTTCCTTTACGGAGAACTTCATCGGTTCATTCCTGTTCTTGCCTATCAAAGAGGTTTTAAAGTAGCAGAAATTCCTGTTATTCATCATTCCCGAAAGTACGGAAAAAGTAAATATGGAAATCTTTCCAGAGGTTTAAGGGGGGCATTTGATTTTTTAACCGTGATGTTTCTTCATTCGTTTGGCGAAAGGCCTCTTCATTTATTTGGTTTTTTGGGAGGTATAGGTATTTTGTTGGGAATGATCTTCGCGATCTATTTATCGATTCTCCGTTTTCAAGGGGAAACGATCGGCAATCGACCATTACTTATTTTGGCTATACTTTTGTTAATTACCGGTTTACAAATGCTGCTTAGTGGATTAATAGCTGAGATGTTAGTAAACCAACGATCTTTTTCCGACAGGAATTTCCCGATTGATTACGAATCTTAGAGGAATGCTTAATAACTTTCATAAATTTTTCACTCTACCAAATATTTCTTATCTCCTGCTGGAAAATCTTTATTTATATGTTTGAAAAATCGTATTTTTCTAAAATTACCAAGAATTACAGGACGTGGATTGCCCTTTTTGTGCCTCTGGTTCTTTACATTATTATTTTTAGCTATTTAACGATCCTAAGACACAATGCTTTTGCTTCTAATTATGATCTGGCGAATATGGATCAAACTATTTGGAATACTCTCAACGGGCGTTTTTTTGCCCTTTCCACCCCTGACGGAACACTTTCGCGCCTTTCAGTGCACGCAGATTTTATTTTAGTTCTTTTATCTCCAATTTATCTTCTTTGGAGTGATGTGCGCATGCTTCTAATTACCCAAACTCTCTTTTTAGCCAGCGGCGCTATTCCCGTTTACCTCTTAGCCCAAAAGATCTTAAAAAGAAATTTTATTTCTTTAGCCATAAGCTGGTTGTATCTTTTATATCCTGGTTTACAATGGGTCAATTTTTATGATTTTCACCCAGTCTCCTTGTCTATTCCTTTAGTTCTGTCCGCTTTTTATTTTTCTTATATTAAGAAATGGAGTTGGTATTTTCTCTTTGTTGTTCTAGCGGTTATCACTAAAGAAGAAATCTCTTTAGTAATTTCCATGATCGGAGTTTTGCAGTTTTTTCTCTACAAAGAGAGAAAAATTGGGGTGATAAGCTTGCTAGTCGGTCTGCTTTGGTTTCCTGCCATGGTTTTTTGGGCAATTCCCCTGTTTGGTCCGTCAGGGCAGCATTGGGCTTTTGATGTCTGGTTTAAGTCGCCAAGAGATCAAGTTTCACAACAGGGTTTTTTTGGGTCTCTCAGTTTATTAAGTGCCTATTTTTCTCAGGATGCTCTTCTTTACTATTATCGTATTTTAAAATCACTCTTTTTCCTTCCTCTATTGGGTTTTCCTTTTCTTTTACTTTCCTTCCCCGATCTTTCCATAAATTTATTAAGTTCTTTTCCGGAAATGAGAAGCACAATTTTACATTACGACAGTGGTTTGATTCCTGGGCTATTTATCTCTTTAATTTTTGGAATACGTAAAACCTTCTTCTTAATTAAAAACAGATTACCAAAGCTTTCTCCAGTAATCATTAAAAGAGAGAAATTGATTGTTTGCCTTTTTCTTTCACTGGCCCTTTTTATTAGTATCCGTAACGGCCCGCTGCCCGTAAGCCCTTTTTGTTGGTGTTCGGTATATTATGTAGGTGAAAACGAAAAAAAATTTGCCGATCTTCTTTCACAAATTCCCAAAACTGCAGTTATTGCCGCATCCAGGGAGATAAGACCCCATTTGTCTCAGCGTGAACACGCCTACAACTTGGACGATGTCAAAGTTTCGCCCGACTACATTGCCCTAATTGACCAGCAAAGATATGTAGGGAATTTTAGTCCACGTTATTATGAAATCGATCTGATTCAGAAATTGAAAAACGATCCAAACTATCAGTTGGTAACCCGGCTGGGACATTATTATTTGTACAAACGAGCCAAAAATTATTGAAGCTCCCCGGTCTAAAGACTGATACCTTTGAATATTATTGTACTGTTGAGACAGCGTGCCAATGGTCAGGTCGGAAAAATTATTGTTGAACAATTTTTCTTAGCAACCAAGGGCCTCAGGAATTCCAAAAGCCGTCTTTTTGAGGAGGATTTTGTAGAGCAGGGGCTGTAAACTTCTGAGACTTTAACCGGGCTATTACCTTATCGATCAGCATCTTAATAATCACGCTTAAGAATAACACTGTTAAAAACTGCACTATCCAACTCGAAAAAAAATAATAATTTCGTAAATTTTTAAAAAAGAAATCCAACACAATGATATGAATGAAAAACAACGGATAGGAATTAGTGCTTAGGTAAAAAAATGACCTGCTAATTATGGGATGGGCAAAAAATTTTATTTTACCCAGAACAATGCTAAACAACGTGAGTCCCAGAGAATAAGCTAGATAATAAAGATCAGGCGGATATTTGTGTGTTCTAAAAATTAACGAACGATCTGTCAGGCCAAAAAAGACAAGCAGAATAACAAATATGCTAAATAACAAGGATCCGAAAAGAACGTATTTTCTTTCTGGAAACCGGAACTGTTTCTCAAGCGAAGAAATCTTTATGGCCGTTAATAACACTAAAGACCAGGGTATCCACATTGTCCAGCGATAAAATTGTGAAAACGAGTTAAAAAAAGTGAAAAAGGCACAAACCAGAAGGGAAAAAAATAAATACCCGAGGTAATATGAGGTTTTTTTCTTTATAAAGGATAAAACTACAAAAACAAGTGTTAGCTGTATAAATAATAGAGGTAGCCAATTTAGGTCCACTCCACCGGTTAACAAGAGCGAATTAAGAATAAAGGCAAAAGATTTTTTTAATCCGAACCCGGAAAATAGATTGGGGAAAAGAAACCAGAGTGAAAAATGTAGCAAAAAGTATAAATAAAATGGCAATAACAACCTGACAAAACGTTTTTTTAACCACGGTAGAATTTGAGAGATACTGGCAAATTCTGTGTTATAACGATTTGCCAAAACATATCCTGAACAAAAAACAAAGGCCACTACGACAAATTGTAAATAGTTCCAGGCAAAATAAGCAGCCGTGTTACTTAGATTAAAGGCTGCTACATGAATAGCAACCACTCCTACAATTGAAATAGCCCTTAAAAAATCTATTTGTTCAAAGCGTTTTTTTTCCATAATAAAATAATACTATATCCGAAGAGCGTGAAGTAAGATTTTAAAGTTGTTTAGGATCGATCTTTAGTATTCGATCATCTTCTTTTCTGGGTAATCCACGACCGTCCTGATTACTGGTAGTTACATAGAGCATTCCGTCGGGTCCGAAAATTACCTCCCGTAATCTACCGTATTGGTTTGTGAAATATTCTTCTAGATTTTGTACTGTCTTATTTTCTATTGCGGCGCGATAAAGACGTTGTCCTCTTAACCCGGCAAAAAATAAATAATTATTAACAAAGGCTGCTCCTGCCGGTGCCCACGTATTCGAACCGGAGTTTGCTACGGGTCTTACCATGCCTTCCCGACTCTCCTCTCCCTGAATGGTTGGCCACCCGTAATTTTTACCAGGTTCAATTAAGTTTATTTCATCCAGCCCGGAAGGAATACCGGATCTTCCATGTTCTGTTGACCAAAGCTGACCTAGTTGATTCCAAACAATTCCTTGGGGGTTACGATGCCCGTAAGAATATACTAAATTCCCAAACGGATTTCCTGGTGCTTTTTGACCCTCGTCCGTAACGCGCAAAATTTTTCCGGCCAGAGAGGTTGTGTCTTGAGCCTGCGAGGGAACCTGAGCGTCACCCGTAGTGATATAAAGCAGTTTATCAGGTCCGAATTTAATTCTGCCGCCGTTGTGATTGGCAGCACCAGGTATTTTATCGATCAAAATTTTTTCGTCAGTTAATTTCTTATCCTGAAAAGTCATTCTCACAACTCGATTTAAAGTATTATCGCCATTACTGCTGTAAGTATAATAAAGATAGACGTAATGGTTATTGTTAAAATCCGGATGAAGTGCCATTCCCAGCAAGCCTCCCTCTCCTATTTCATTAACGCTTTCTAAGGTGGCAACCGGTGTTGGATCAAGCAGGCCGTTTTTATCAAGCAAGCGAACTCTCCCCGGTCTTTCCGTAATTAACATCTCTCCTTGCGGAAGAAAAACTAAAGCCCAAGGCGTATCTAGGTTTTGGGCAATTATTTTAATCCTGTCTGTAGGAGTTTCGGTTGGGACGGAGGAAGTAGAAATTTTAGCGGGAGAATCAAATTTAGCGACTTCTTGATTATTGCCCGATTTATTATTTGTCCAAAACAGAAATGTTACTACCATTATCAAAATAACTAGTAAGGACAATAAAATCTTCTTCATTTTCGTTTGCTGAAATAGTTTAAATAAAAAACGAAAGTTATTTTTTATCAACCCGAAAACCAACAAAACCAATAATTAAACTTACTATTAAATTAATTTGAATCACGGTAAGAATTGATATGGTTTGGTCGTGAATTAACAAAACCGCCGACCCAGCCCAAATTGTGATAATAATTGCTGCTACAGAAGGATATTTTACGAACAACAAAATATTTTTAAACATAGGAAACATTGGTCAAAATATTTTTTAAACTTCTGTATAAAGGAAGATCGTTTTCAGCAACTTCGCCCGCCCAGTCTAATAATCCTTCAAGAGCTTCTTCTAGAGTAATTTTATTTTCCCAGTCTTCGCGGTTGGTTAAACTCTGGTAATCTATGGTGTCAACAATTCTCTGATAAACTCCTCTCATATTGTGAAGATCAGGTTCTAAAAAGACTACCCAGGCTTTCCAGATAGCCACTGTTTTCATTGCCGCCAGCATTCCTGGGGGCACTTTAATGTTTAAATATTGTCCAGTTTTTATAATTTCTAAAAAAATCTTGACGTAATTTTCTTTTTCCACCAATTCAATACTCTGAATTTTTTCTCTTTTGGCCTCCAAATCCTGGGTATACTTGTTAATTAAAATTTCGGAAAGTTTTTTATTGTCGACAGAAAAATGGTCATCCATTAATTCTACATAGCGATAAAATTTATTGGCACCCCATTCTAAAAATTCCTTTCCCAATTTTTGAGTATCCAAATCTTGGGCGTGTTTAATCATTAATTTGATAATATTATAGTAGTTTTTACGGTTTTTGGGAGAGCTGCCAATGATACCAAAGTCCACTAAAGCATAGCGATTATGAGGCAATATTTTAATGTTTCCCGGGTGAGGATCAGCATAGAAAAAATCCATGGTAAAGGCCTGTTTCCCCAATTCATAGGCTAAGCTATTGATAATAAAGAAAATATCACTGGAAAAATGTTGTTCGAGATATTTATTATAAGGTGTCTGCGTGCTTTTGAGTCGTATCAGATCGGTTAAGGATATCCCGCCTACATATTCTTGAATCAAAAGGTTCTGTGTTGTTAAATTAAGATAGGTTTTGGGGATTTTAAGATGGGGATGATTTTGGTAATAACGATAGAAGTAATCAGCGTTATGTGCTTCCTTTACATAGTCCAGTTCCTCATATGTGGTCTGAATAAATTCACTTACCAGGGTGGGAATATCAACCAGTTTTTGATAATACAAGAAATCAAATATGGCCGCAAATATTTTTAACAGTAACAAATCTGTTCTTAATTTAGAATACAGATCTGGTCGTTTTATTTTGACGATGATTTTAGTTCCATCAATTAAGCAACCTTTGTATACTTGGCCGAAAGTACCTGATGCGAAAGGTTTATTTTCGACGCTTTGAATTTTTTCCCGATTTTGTGCAGTCAATTCCTTACAAATAATCCTGCCTGGATTTAAATCGTCGTAGGGAACTTCATCATAAAAACTTAAGAAGAGCAACTTTTGATCGGGAGTAAAAATTTCCGTGCGTAAACAGGCAAACTGAATCAGTTTTATATAGAGACCGCCTAACTTACTAACGGCCTCGTAAAGAAGTTGAGAATATTTTGGCGAGTGCAAAATATTTTTGTAGTAGAAAAAAAGGATTAAATACTTACTTAATAAGTAGATTCTTTTGATCATTTGTTACGCCAAAAACCAATTAAAAAAATAAGTAAGGAAAAGATAGTCGTAAACAAATATAAACTAAAGGTAAGTGTTGGGGTTAAGGAAAGTGACAAGATATCGACAATAATCCATACCCCAAGAATTGATAAGAAGACTGAGGGATATTTCATAACTTAAACTATTTTACCATTAAAATGTATCACAAGTATCTCTATGGTTAGGAATGTCCAAAAATTAGTAAATAGGAAAAACTTGTTTACAAAAGAAGAAAGTTAGTTTTACTTAAAGTTACGTAGATTATTTTCTGCCTCTTATAAAGGTTCAATTGTGAAAGATCCTTGCTCGGGTGGAATATTAGTTAAAACGTAGGCCCGTTTTTACTCTTAATGATCCAAGTATCTTTGCTCCGACAATCATATTTAGCGGAAAAATTTGGATCAATACTTCTTAATTGTACCTTTGTAGGATGCTATAATTTAAGAATGTCTTTTAAAAATTTTCTACTTGCATTGGTTATTTTTCTAATGGGCTTTGGTCTAGCCTATTTTTTCTTTAATCAATCAACTCAAAAATCGTCTCCTAAGATTTTAAAAAATCTAGTTACTTCTTTGGGGATGAGAAAAAATCAGATTATAGGCTTTTTACCCTATTGGTTAGTCGATAAGGCGGATAAAAATTATAGTCAATATTTGACTAATCTGACTTATTTTGGATTAACGATTAACCCGGATGGGACTATTCAAAAACTATTAAATCCAACCGAAGAAGAACCTGGTTGGTATTCTCTTCGTTCGGGAAGACTTAAAGGTTTATTTTCATCCGCAAAAGAAAATAATTTAGACCTATCTCTTCTAGTTTTCAGCGGCAATGAAGAAGCGATAGCCAGTTTAATAAGCAATCCCGCCTCACACGCTGCAAATTTAATTAACGATGTAGCACCCCTAATGCAAGAAGATGGTTTTAACGAATTAAATTTGGATATTGAGAGTTTTAAACCCGACGCAAGCGACAGCGCCCGGGATAATTTTGCGGATTTTGTCAGATCGGTAAGAGAAAAGATGGATGAAAAGAAACTGGGAGCCTTAACGATTGATGTTTCTCCGACGGATTTAGTTAAAAAAAGAATGATCGACGTGACGCGGATTGCCGAATATGTAGACCGGGTGGTATTTATGGCCTACGATTACCATTTTCTAGGTTCCTTTGTCACCGGTGCGGTTTCCCCGAGCAGTGGCGCCGGAATTGATGCTGAGTTTGATGTCGAAACAGGTTTGCAAAAAGCGGTGGAAATATTGCCACGGGAGAAAATATTTTTGGGAATTCCCTTATATGGTTATGAATGGGAAACTATTGAAAATAAGCCGCGTTCAGCGATATTACCGGGTTCAGGATTGGTGATAAGCAATCGTCGTGCGGAAGAATTACTAAACTCATGCGCTACTTGTAGTGCCTTACTTGATGAAAGTGCAAAAGAACCGTACCTCATTTACGAAGACCAAACGACCGGAACTGTCCATCAGGTTTTTTTTCCTGACGAATCTTTTATCAAAGAAAAATTAAAGTTAGTCCAAACTTACGAAATAGGTGGTGTGGCGCTTTGGGCAATTGGTTACGAAGGTAATAATATTCTTGAACCTCTGATCGATTATAAGAATACCCTAGAATGAAGTCTTTTCCCCCTGTCGTTTTTCGTTATCAAAAATGAAACGATCATTTTCTTGAAGTAAAAACCTTTGACTGAGAAAATTTTTGTCATTGTAGGCAGCAGTTACTTGACCTCGGTAAACTTTTACCGTAATTACCCCAGTGGTATCGTTGACTGAAACGTTAGCTGCGGCATTAGAAAAACTAACAAGCAATCTATTAATAAGTACGGCAAAAGTATTAGCTTTGGATTCGTAATCTACCACCCCCTGTGTTTGCTTAAAAACTAAATTGACCGGAAGGGTTTGAACAATCTCTATTTCTGTGTTGGGGAAGAGCGATAATTCACCTGCCAGGTCAAAATTAAGCGTTAGGGATCCTGATTTGCTGGCGATTAATTTTTCGCCTTGCTGAATGGGCAAATCTTTACTTAATAATGCCCCCGGCTCAGTAGCTGTTCTGGATTGCCATAAGATTTCACCGGAAATGGAAGATATTGTAGCTTTTAAAGATTCTGTAGGTGCATTTTCTAAAGAAAAAGCGCTTTTGGAAGGAGTAATTTTTTCAGGTAGAAAAGAAACTATTTTTGCAACTTCTTTTTTGTTTTGCCAAAGGATGAAGAAATACGCGCTAATAACTCCGAGGGAGAAACAGAAAATAATTATTAATATTCTTTTCATTGTCTAAATTATACCGCATCCCTTTCCAACGACACTTCCCCACCTGACAGGTGCATATACAATTCCACCTGTCAGGTGGGAGAAAAGGGCGATTGTCGTTTAAACAATGGTTGGATTTATACCAAAAAAGTTAAAATCCTAATCAAGAAGGCTGGCTTGGTAACCGGTATTTTTGATTACCTGAACTATTTGTTGAGGCGTGATTTTTTCCGGATCGAATTCGACTTCCGTTACGGCCCGGGCGTAATTGGTATTAGCATTCTTTATGCCATCAGTATCTTCCAGTTCGCCATCGATATTCATGGCGCAACTGGCACAATGCATATCGGAAATTTTAAAATTTACTTTAGATAACATTGATGATTCCTTCGTACATTCCCATGCCGCACATAAACTTAAGCTGGCCTTTCTCGCTGGGCGCTTTAAATTCAACAGTTTCCTGAGTACCAATCCTGACAATCTTTTGAATACCCAGCTTGGGAATGGTAAAAGCCTGAATACATCCCTGTCCGGAGGTGTTAATCAAATTAAGTCTGATGTTCTCATCTGACCTGACGGTAATAAAATTTGGGGAATATCTGTCCTGTTTAAATTCAATAGTAGTTTCGCTCAGCGTTTGGGTATTAGCAGCTATCACTTCACCCTCACAGATATTAATAGTACACCAAATACTGTTGGCTAAATTTCCAATAGTCAAATCACTGCCAGACAAAGCGAGCGTGGAATTTAAATTAAAAACCGCCAGAAGAATTAACCCATAGGCAGCGATTTTCATAAATTTTTGGTGTAAAGTCTCGCCAAGCTTGGTGGCAAAATATCCTAACAAAAAAAATAGCGGAGAGGTGCCCAAGACAAAAGCGAAAAGAATTGCAGAACCCATAAGCGGGTTACCAGAGCCGATGGCTAGTGCCATCATGGCTTGTGTCGTGCCGCAAGGAATAAATACGGTGAAAAAACCCAGCAACGCCGGAGAAAATAAACTGTCACTTTTAGACTGGTTCCTGACTAAACGGGTTAAAAATTTCGGTGGTTGAATGACAAAGTAGCGAAAGATAGGATGCACATCAAGAATATTTAAGGCCGTACCGAGCATAAAAACTACCACCAAGAATTGCATAAGAGTCCTGACGGCTAAAGATAGTTGAAAAAAAGATCCAAACCATCCAAGCAGGAACCCCAAGAACGTATACGCAAAAAGTTTGGTGACCAAAAAAGCAATAATGGGCAAGGCATCTCCCGTGCGTTTGGTTTTTTCTTCCAAGCGTTTTTCTTCACGCCGAACGAGTGTGGTTGCCAATAGTCCACCCTGAACTGCTAAACAACTTAATCCGCCCGTCAAAAGCCCGGTAAGAAAAATTGCCCAGAGATTTGCAGTTTGTGAAAACATACTTTATTTTATCAAATTTTATAGCGTTTTAAGAGTAAGGAATTAGTGACAACTGAAATGGAACTCGTCGCCATGGCTAAAGAGGCAAAAATAGGGTTAAGTAACAAATGAAAAAAAGGATACAGAATACCCATAGCAACCGGAATAAGAATAATATTGTAGGCAAATGCCCAAAATAGGTTTAGTTTGATAATCCGCATAGTTTTTTTAGACAATTCAATGGCAGAGACTACGGTTTGTAGATCTTTATTTATTAAAGTTATATCAGCAGCTTCTATTGCTACATCCGTACCGGTCCCCATGGCTATTCCGATATCGGCCGCTGCCAAAGCTGGAGCATCGTTAATCCCATCTCCTACCATAGCGACTTTTTTCCCTTCAGATTGGATTTTGCGGACTTCCGCTTCTTTTTGATCCGGAAGAACTTCGGCAAGAACTCTTCTAATACCTACTTTAGCAGCTATTGCGTTTGCCGTTCTTGGGTTATCTCCAGTAATCATTAAAGTTTCAATACCTTTTTTCTGCAAAGTTTTAACTGTTTCTTTTGCCGTTTCTTTAAGCAAATCGGCTACGGCAATTAACCCGACTAATCTTTTTTCTACAGCTAACAGCATCACTGTTTTACCGTCATCCTCGAGATTTTCTATTTCTTTTAAATGGTCTGCTATTAATATGTTTTCTCGTTGCATCAATTTGCGGTTACCCAACAGCACTTCCTCCTCGTCTATTGTTCCGCTTACGCCAAATCCCGTGATAGCCTTAAAGTTTTCAACTTTGTTTAGTGTAAGTTGTTGTTCTTCAGCTTTTTTAACTATGGCGTCGGCTAATGAATGCTCCGAACCTTTTTCAATTGAGGCGGCGATTTGGAGAAGACCCTTTTGACTTAGATTGAATATTGGTTGAGGATTTTGCGCGTCTTTCCTTCCCGGAATAAAAGGAATAATTTCAGTTATCTCTGGTCTCCCTTTGGTTAATGTTCCGGTTTTATCAAAGATTATCGCGTTAATTTTGTGAGCAATTTCCAAACTTTGTGCATCCCTAATTAATATTCCCTGCTCTGCGCCTTTACCTGTGCCGACCATAATTGCCGTTGGCGTTGCTAAACCCATAGCACAGGGACAGGCTATAATGAGGACGGCCACCGTGTTAAGTAATGCAAATAAAAATGCCGATTCTCCACCGAAGATATACCATATAGCAAAAGTAAAGAAGGCCAGCATGATAACAACTGGTACGAAATAAGAAGATACCAAATCGGCCAATCTCTGAATAGGAGCTTTACTTCCCTGAGCTTCTTCTACAAGCCTAATAATTTGTGCGAGCATGGTTTCATTGCCTACCTTTTGTGCTTGGTAAATAAAGGTTCCTGTTTTGTTGATTGTCGCACCTATTACATAATCTCCCTTGGTTTTATCAACGGGAATACTTTCTCCTGTTACCATTGATTCGTCGATAGAGGAATTGCCTTCTTCAATGATGCCGTCAACCGGTATTTTTTCTCCGGGCCTTACTCTAATCATATCTCCGACTAAAACTTCAGCCAGGGGAATATCAATTTCTTTTCCTTTACGTATTACCCTCGCTGTTTTTGCCTGTAATCCCAGAAGTTTTTTAATCGCTTCTGAGGTTCCGGCCTTAGCTTTGGCCTCGAAATACCTACCCAAGAGAATTAAACCAATGATAATAGTTGCTACGTCAAAGTAAGGAGAGGAATCTACACCGATGGCCTGGGGAATTTTTGGAAAAATAGTTATGAATGCAGAATATCCATAAGCGACTGTCGTACCGATGGCAACCAGCGTGTCCATATTGGCGGTACGGTGTTTTAGAGCGGGAATTGTGGCCTTGTAAAAATCTAATCCCGGCCAAAACTGAACAACTGAAGCCAGTAATAACTGAACGAGAAAATTTTTAAGCAGATCGGGAGCAGTATTCATGATTCCCGGAAAACTTCCCCAAAGAATAAGAGCGCCTAAAAATAAGCTTATTGCGACCTTCTTTTTTAAAACCTGGAGCTCTTTCTGTTTTTCTTTTTTTTCTAAATCCTTATGTTGCATTTCGTCGTCAACAACTGCCTGATATCCAACCTGGGCAACTGCCGAAGCAAGGTGCTTATTGGTTACTTTAGTGCTGTCATAGATGACAGTTGCTTTCTCTGTCGCCAGATTAACATTTGCTTCAGAAACGCCTTCGATCTTTTGTAGCGCCCGTTCTAAGACTCTGACGCAGGACGCACAATGCATGCCTTTAACCGCAAAAGTTTTTTTAATTTCAGTCATTTTATTTAACAACTATTTTGCCATGAAACATGTTCATTCCGCAGGAATAAACAAATTCGCCTTTTTTTTGAGGCATAATGCTGATTGCTACCTTTTGATTTAGGGGAAGGTATTTTCTAACATGAAAATCGCTTAATAAAACCTCCTCCAAGCAACTATTTGAATCCTTACGTAAAAAATTTATTACGGTTGTCTTACCGAGAGGAAGCGAAACAATATTTGGTGAATATCCACCTTCCACTACGATATCTACGCTACTTTTTTTAACCTCTCTGACTTTCTCTTCTTTTTTCCCCAAAAAAAACCAGTAGGTAAAAATGATTCCGGCGAGGCTGAAAAGGGAAACGATGATTTTATCAAGTGTCATCTTCAGTTACGAACTTTTTTTAAATACCCGCATAATTTCGTTAATCGCTTCATTTTTCTTTCCTTTGACAATCGCCTCGGTCATGCAGATTTTTAAGTGATTTTCCAAAAGCACATTTCCGGTTTCTTGAAGAGCCCGTTCCAGTGCTTTGATTTGATGCATAATATCAATACAATACACTTGATTTTTTGTCATTTCAATAATTTTTTCCAGATTGCCCTGAGAAATTTTCAAACGATGAATAATTCTCTCTTGTGAGTTGTGAGGTCTAAAAGCCATATAATATCCCCCCCATAGGGATATATTAAGTAATTGTAGAATATTCGTCAAGATATCTAACTTGTGATACGTGGCATTTTAAAGGAAAAATTTTATTTTTTTACTATGTGATGTAGAATACACACGGATGAGTAAGATTATTGATTATCTAAATCCTGTTGCTCGTCTGGGCAAAAAGAGATCAGTTGTTGTCCCTCTGGTTTTGAGCTTTCTTACCTATCTCCTTTCGGAAATATTTGCTTATTACATTTTAAAAAATCCTGCCCAAGCCGGTGCTTACCTCGTTTTTCTTTCCGCAGCGTTAGTTATCTACCTTTCTTTACGCGACGGGATTGCCGGAGGGTTTATTGCGACTCTTCTAACCCTTGCCTATTACGCTTACATAATTTATTCGCGCGATTATCTCGGCGAACAGTTTATTTCCGCAATTGAGGCTACTGTTTTGCTAGGTTTATTATATTTTTCCATCTCACTGATCATTGGTTTTCTTAAACAGAAAGTTGACGGTTTGATTGAAAGAGAATCTAATGAAAAAAGACGATTGCAAAGTATTGTTCAGCAGCTTCCCGTTGGTGTAATAATCACCGACGCCAAGGGTGTGGTAGTTCAATCAAACAGAAAAATGGAAGAAATTCTGGGAGAAAAAATACCTCTTGGTTATGCCTACAGCAAGGACGAGGCGCTTCTGAAATCAAATCACAGTGAGGTAACTCACACCAATTCTCAACCGCCCCTGATGCACATCCTTAATACCGGAAAGTCAGTTTTGGGAAAAGAATTTACTGTACAGAGAAATGACGGAAAGGAAGTATTCGTTCAGATTAGTTCTACGGCAATTCGCAATCGAAAGGGAGATATATTCGCCACTGCCTCAATCATTGATGACGTAAGCGAAAAGAAAGAAACCGAAAAAAGAAAAGACGATTTTGTAAATATGGTCTCTCACGAACTAAAAACACCTCTGACCAGCATGAAACTTTATGTTGATTTACTAAAAAATACCGTAAATAAAGAAGACTTGAAATCCGCTAGGTTGATAAAAGGACTAAAATTTCAAACAGACCGATTGCAAAAACTGGTAATTGATTTATTGGATGTCTCAAGGATTCAAACCGGTAAGCTTAATTTTCACAAAGAGGAATTCCTTGTCGATGCCTTGATTGAAGAAACAATTAACGAATTGCAGCAATTTGCCAAAAAAATAAAAATTATTTTTAAGACAAGAAGTGGAGTAAAAATCTATGCGGATCGGTTCAGGATTTACCAGGTGCTTACTAATCTGATTAACAATGCGATAAAATTTTCTCCGCCAGATTCTAAAATTCTGGTTCAAAATCAGAAAGAAGGCGATGATTTGTTAGTTAGTGTCCAGGATTTTGGTGCAGGAATTGCCAAATCCCAGCAGAAGAAAATTTTCGAGAGACTATATCAAATTGCGGAAGGAGAACAGAGAACTTTTCCCGGTTTTGGCATGGGGTTATATATTTCTAAAGAAATAGTTATCAGACACCGGGGAAAGATCTGGGTTGAGAGTGAAAAAGATGTGGGGTCAACTTTTTATTTTACACTCCCTTTGTAAGTTCTATGTCTAAAATATTAATTGTCGATGACGACGAAGGGATTTTAGAAGCTATAAGTCTTAGCCTGGAGAAAGAAGGTTATACTGCCATAACAGCCTCAAAGGGTAAAGAGGTTATGGAAAAAATTAAATCAGAAAAACCCGATTTGTTACTTCTTGATGTTTTATTGTCGGGTAGCGACGGAAGAGAAATTTGTCAGAGAATAAAAAAGACAGAAAAAGGTAAAAAATTACCCGTTATTTTAATTTCTGCTCACCCTACGATTGAAAAAAGTTCTCAAGAGTGTGGTGCCGATAGCTTTTTAGCAAAACCTTTTGACGCAAAAGATCTCTTATTGGTAATCGAAAAATATTTACCTAAAGAAACTAAGGTTTCGCGGTCGGTGTTGGTGTGATGGGAATGGACGTTAATTGTGGTGTCGGTGTGGCGGTAGCTTTTGATGGTATAGGTGTAAGATACTTTGTAGGTTTGGGTGTTAAGTATTTTGTAGGTTTGGGAGTCAATTTCTTAGAGGGTGTGGGACTTCCTTTACATGATGACTTATCGCTGCAAACCTTTTTGGCGTATGCTTGCCAATCTCCCGGCGTTTTGCAACTTGTTTCACTGCCCAGTTTGCCCTTGCTTCCGTCATAACAAGTATATTCGGCGTAACGGAATTTATTGTTGCTGCATTCTGTATTTACACTGAAGCTATTTAAACCCTTCTTACAGATTTTTTTAGTCGGTTCGGGACTTTTCGATGGTTTTGGTTGGTGAGTGATCGTCGGCGTTCCCGTGCAAGAAGATTTTTCAGCACAAGCCTTATTAGCGAAAGTCTGCCAGTCTCCTGACGTTTTACAACTCGTCGGACCTCCTTCTTTTCCGGAGCTCCCATCATAGCAGGTGTAACTGACGTATCTGAATTTTTCCGGTGCGCAGGATTCCAGGACCTGAAAGGAATTTAATCCGGTTTTACACTCCTGTGTAGGAGGAGGATTGTTGTTGGCGGTAGATACACCCATGACATACTCTTCCGGTGGTTTATTGCTAACTATAAACAAAAAAAGAACTGCAAGCCCGAAGAGAGGCAAAAGCCAGCGAAGGTGTTTGTGTACAAAAAATAATCCCCTACCCTGTTTTTTAGCCGAAGGTGACTTCTTTCTTTTATGCGCCATACCATAATATATTCATATCCTGAAACTGGATGTCAAGGGGAAGTTTAAAATGGGAAAAAATTATTTGATACTCCTTAAGAGCACATCTTGCAGATATTGATTCTTAAAATCCGTTTTTCCTCCGATTTTGGTTTTTCCGTCGGAAACAAAACGACAGGATAGTGGTTTATGGTATTTATTGGACAATCCCTGTATTACGTTCAAAATCTCCAAGACCTTATTTTGCTCTTCGTCAATTCCTATCGGGTAGGTATCAATTCCCAATCCGCAATGAAGGGATAGATAAAGATTCCTTTCCAAAGAAAAATTACCCGCCTCGTATTCTCTTGCCAGTTCGGCGTCTTCCAAACAGGGAAACATTAAGCCGCACAATCCAACCGGTTTGAGGTTTTGCGATTTTATGTAGCTCGTGATTTTTAAATAAAAGTCAGTCGTTGTGCTTTGGGAAAAATTCATTCCTAATCGTTTAATAAAACCAATAAAACTTCCCTCCGGTGTTACTAATGGAGCAACTGAGGAATCTATTCCTAAAAAATCCGTTCTGTTTCTCAATAGTTTCATAATTTCCTTCCAAACCGTTCTGGTTCTTTCTAGCCACTTTTCTGAAGAATTACATCCCAGAGATAGATCTGTAGATTGCAGTCCAAGGGAAAAACCTTCCTGCTGGTAAGACGCAGCGGGAAAAAACGGAGCGGATGGTTGGTTATTAAAAACGAAGGTGAAATTAAAAGTTTTTTCCGGACGTTTCTTAATTAGGCCAAATAAGATTTGTACGTGTGATAAATCAATTCTTGAAGACGTCAGGTCAAGATTAAAATGGGTATTTACGTTGTCAAATAGGGTATCAAAATTTGCTGTTATTTCCTCTTTAGTTAGCGAGCCTAGACTAAGGGTATATTCGTTACCATATCGCAGATCCAGTTCCTTTATTTTCTTTTTGTTCGTTGAGCAGATTCTCTTCGTTTGTATCTCGTAATCCTGATCTTTAAACAACTTAGCCAGTTCATCAACTGCTTTTACGGTACCGGCTGAAGGATTTTTGGTGAAATAACAAAGGGAACGGATAATTTTGTTAGTCATGGATTAAAAAGCTTTCTTCTACCCTGCTGCGGAAATTTGATGTTATTAGAATTCAACTATTCTCAAATTGTAGCACTGCTTTAACCTAAAGCCTCTTTGCATCCTCTCGTTTTAGGTACATTGAGTACAGCATCTCCCGTTTTGCGATCTGTGATAAAACTAACTAGATCACCTTCGGCTAGGTTTCTCGTATCAAATTCCCTATCCGGTAACGGAACCACTAGAGAATTATCTTTGGACATACCATATCGCACTCCGTAATGTTTACCAGTTTTATTGACACCTGTCTGGACAATTGTTCCTGTCGGCATAGATTTAAACTCAACTAATAATGAGTTAATTATACTACAAGTAACTATGGGGTGAGAAAAGTGCTAGTCAGCGCGATTTCTTAATAAAATGATTATTTCAGTTTAGTAAAATGAGCGCGTGCTCCTTTGAGCATTTGCCGGACGCACCATTTTGCATAAAAACCACTAAACAACTGACCTAACCAGGTATTTGCAGTTGGTAAATCGTAATCAATAAAAACCCGCAGGAGGGAATTAGTATTTTGCGGTTTTATCTCAATCCCCATACCGTACTGACCAATTACCAAAAGTTTGGGAGTTCCAACAGTTTCCCAAGTTTTTAACAATGGTGGTTCATAGCGAGTTACCACTTCATCCAGAAATAATTTAATTCCAAAGGCAGTTCCCTTTAATCTGATGTGTGAACCAACCTTTCGGCCGTACCCATCGTCAACTGAAACATCCATCTTTCCTCCGCCCATCATCAGCGATGACTTACTCATATGGGAAGAGAGGCTCTTGTGGTCATCTAGGTAACTAAACAGATCCCCGGAAGAGGCAGGAATAAGCACGCTTTCTTCATAATGTCGCATTGTTTTGCTCATATATTCCAGCGCAAGCTGTTATTTAGTATTTTTAATTCGATGAAAGCTGGGTGTGGTGTGATAGGCAAAAACTTGAGTACCCCTTCGCGGTGATGGCCTCCAGGCGCAGCGCCCTCCCAGGTTGTGGCCTTATATTCATTGCCTTTATCGTCAACCAGACGAGCAATATCCACCAGATCCTGATCCAAATTTCCGGTATGAGTATCCAGGTTAATGTCAAAATCCCAAGTAGCGGCAGACTTTGCGAAGTTTTTGGGTGTTACCTTATAAGTCACGGTGTTATCTATGAGTGTTTGTGTTTGCAGGGTAGTTTGCTCAACCTGTATAGGAATTTTAGATGAACTAGATGAGTTGCCCCGGCTGAAAATCACATAATAGAAAAAGGCCCCAATAATTATGATTGTTAAAACCAGTATGATGACTTTTTTTTTCATATACGTTTTGAGAATTTATAGACTTTATTTGCCATATAAAAGATTCCCAAAAAGTTGAATGCAAGTCCAATCCAAAAAAGTTGCACCTGGTATTGAGAAATGACGGTAATAATTCCCACTGCTCCCAGAATCGGCAATAAGTTAACAAGATAATGCGCGCAACAGGAAATCATTGCTACTGTAGAAGTGGCTCCGGTAGTGGCCACAACTCTGGGATTAACAGCGTTCTTTATTGAACTTTTTAAATAACTATACAACCCAACTTGAATGCCAAACCCCATCGCTAGAGTTACGACAAAATACCAGTAGCTTGCAAATTGCTCGAGCATGAAATTCCATCCGGATACAAGTGAGACAATGGTGACGTACACCAAAAGTAAAATAAGTGTAGCTAGTGTTCCCTTAAATACTGAATTGTTCATACAGCGACTAAATCTTTCTCGACTCGATTAAGTAATACGGCGTTAGTGGCAACGATAATTGAAGAAACGCTCATCAGCAGTGCCGAGAATTCTGGCCGAAGTGAAATGTTGTAAGCAGGATAGAGAACACCCGCAGCTACTGGTATAGCGAGTAAATTATAAATTGAAGCCCAAAAAAGATTCTGTTTCATTTTAAGCACAGTTGCCTTGGAAAGCTTTATGGCTCGCAAGACATCGGCCGGATCAGATTTCATCAAGACTACCTTGGCAGTTTCTATGGCCACATCAGTGCCGGCTCCAATGGCAATGCCAATATCTGCCTGGGCGAGAGCAGGAGCGTCATTTACACCGTCTCCTACCATGGCGACAAATTTACCTTCTTTCTGCAATTTTTTAACATATGACGATTTATCTTCAGGCAATACCTCAGAAAATATCCGATTTATTCCCAGTTGATTTCCAATCGCTTCTCCGGTTTTTTTGTTATCTCCAGTAATCATGGCAACCTCTAACCCAAGCTCTTTCATCCGCTCAACGGCTTTTTTAGCGTTTGCTTTTAGAGGATCAGAAGCGGCAGCGACTCCGGCAATTTTGTTATCGACTGCCAAAATCATAATGGTTTTTCCTTCTGACAAAAGTCGATCAATGTTTTTTTGCAGAGGTGAAGTATCAACTTTTGAGTCGTTCATAAGTTTTACAGTGCCGACGAGTATGTGTTTACCGGAAACGTACGCTTCAACGCCATGCCCCGCAAGGTTCTTGAATTTCTCAACTCGCTTGGAAATGTTGACTTTTCTTCTTTCAGCTTCTTCTAAAACCGCCAGACTCAATGGGTGGGAAGATTTTGCTTCTGCTGCAGCATCAAGTGCAATAATTTCGTTTTCGGTAAATCCTTGGGCGGCTATTACATCGGTAATTTTTGGTTTGCCTTCAGTCAGAGTTCCGGTTTTATCCAGAACGACTGATTGTATTTTTGAGACCTGCTCGAGTGTCGGGGCATCCTTAATGAGAATATTGTGCTTGGCCCCCAGCCCAGTTCCCACCGCGACTGCAGTAGGAGTAGCAAGACCAAGAGCGTCGGGGCAAGCAATAACTACTGTGGAAATAGCAAAAGTGAGGGCAAAAAGAAGGGGTTGGCCTAAAATGAAGAACCAAACTGTAAAAGTAAGTAACCCTCCGCCAACCGCTACAATGACCAAATATCTGGCAAATCGGTCAGCAATCTTCTGCCCGGGAGCTTTAGAATTTTGAGCGGTTTCCACCATTTTTACAATTTGGGCCAAGGCGGTATCTTCACCAATTTTAGTAGCCTTAAATTGGACTGATCCGGAAGTATTGATTGAACCACCGATCACTTTGTCACCAACACTTTTGCTAACTGGTAAAGATTCTCCGGTAACTAATGACTCGTCAATCGCAGTTTCACCTTCAACTATCTCGCCGTCAACCGGAACTTTATCACCAGGTTTCAAGACGATCATGTCACCCAATTTCACTTCCGCCGTAGGAATCAATTCCTCTTTTCCGTTTCGTATTATTCGCGCCTGAGGAGGAACGAGATCAAAAAGTGCCTGAAGCGCGTCAGTAGTTCCGCGCCTTGACTTCATTTCCATCCAATGGCCAAACAGCACAAAGGTAGTCAGCAATGCCGCAGCTTCATAGAATGACTCTTTACTGCCGAGAAGGGTTAAAACGACACTGAATGCGTAGGCTGCGGTGATACCAACAGCAATGAGCACCGCCATGTTGAGGGTTTTAGCTTGTAAGGCTTTATAGGTTGAGTAAAGAAATATCCAGCCGGAATAAAAGTAAACCGGAGTAGCCAACACAAACATGATCCAGCTGGCAGGAATCGGTTCGGGGAGCCTTAAGCCTAAGATATTTGTTCCTAGAGGTGAATAAGCAATAATCGGTAGTGTTAGTATGAGTGCAACAAAAAACTTATTCCGAATATCTTCTTCCATCAGCTTGGCCATCTCGCGTCCGGCTAAACCTCCATGCTCCATGCCCATCGCCATAGTCATACTCATCCTGAATTTTTTCCACCAAGACATTTGAGATACAGGTTTCATCGTATGCTCACCATACTTCATGGCACTGTGATTCATTTCCTCATGTTTCATCTTCATTTTACTTTCCACCAGCTTCATCCCGCATTTCGGGCATGAACCGGGCTTGTCCATTTGCACTTCCGGATGCATCGGGCAGGTATA
>JACQHK010000030.1 GCA_016199065.1 Candidatus Microgenomates bacterium
ATTCCCCTGTAGCTCAATGGTACCTGCCTGCCGGCAGGCAGGGAGCGGCTTCCTGATATAATTAAAACGTGAGCTATTATTTTGTTTATGCGATTAAAAGTCTTAAGGATAGAAGAATCTATGTTGGAATTAGTCGTGATCCAAATAAACGTTTAAAAGAACACAACGGTGGAGATACAAAATCAACTAAAGGTTACAGTCCATGGGTATTAATTTTTATAAAATATATCGGTTCTAGAATAGAAGCTAGAAAAGAAGAAAAACGATTAAAATCTGGTTACGGAAAAGAATTTTTAAAATCGATCCCCTGTAGCTCAATGGTAGAGCGGCTCCCTGTCACAGGGCAGCTTCCTGAAGTAATTCAGGTTGAAAAACGAGGTGAATTCGGTGAAGTCCCTAAAGGATAATACCGAGCCAAGCTCCGAATTTTTCGGAGAAGGCGTAGAGACTATCTTGAAAAAGAGTACACCGATTTAATCGGTGGAAGCGCCTCGCTCCCAAATTGTGGGAGATGATATAGTCCAACCCTAGAGGCAACTTTAGGATAATTGTAAGGAGAAGGTTACAGGTTCGAATCCTGTCGGGGGAGCCAAAGTAGAGATCGTAGGATCAAACCGATCACCGATCGGTCAGGCGATCGGTCAGGCGTAATCCACCAGTCGGAGCCAAAAAATTAAACCGTATCGTAGCCACCTAACGATCCGGGATCGGCGAAGCCATTAATTCGGTAACAAGTGCAATTGGGATTGGAGTAGGACTGGCAGTGGCTGGTTCTCTTGGAGCTATGGTTAGAGCGAAGCCAATAAAACAATTGACACCACTATTACCAGATTACCAGAGTAAAATTAGCCTAGTTTTCATCTTTATTTAATAATTTAATTGGACAAACATATATGGTAGATTGGAATTTGGTTTATTCCTTTTTGACGGCCCTAGGAATATTTGAGGCCATTAAAATAATACTAATTTATTTCGTTCAGAATAACTATCTTAAAAAGAACGTAGAAATTCGTGAAATTTCAGATAGGGTTCTAACGTCATTAATTTGGTTAAAAGAAAAACAATTTACTCAACCACTAGAACTTGATATTAAATCAAAACTTTATTTAGACGTACACAAAATACAGGATTTTGATAAATCATTATCGGAAGATATTATGATGATGATTAATGTACCAGTCGTTATCGAAACATTAAGGTCAAATGACGAAAAGACTGGGTATGAGCAAAACGCGGCTGTAATTTTAGGCTATCAACATACAATGCTAGATAGATCAGAAAAATTAGTTCCAAAGCTTAATAAACTAAGATACCAACCAATAATTGATTTAAGCGGTCTGATAATAAAAATTAAAAAATGGAAAGAGAAAAGGAATAAATAAATGGAGTTTCCTTCAAGATTCCTTAAAAAACTAGAAATATATCAACAGATACGAAAGGGCGAAGGTATTTCAAGGTACAAACACTTATGGAAATACGAGGCAGCATTTTTACAATACTCGTATGGGGGAGGGCATCAACATTTATCGAATTTTGTTAGCAGATCAAATTTTAAAAAATGGATAGAATACGTTACGCCATTTGATCCAAAGACGGACGAAAAAAAACTTAACAACGTAATAGCAAATCTCTTTTGGCGTGGATATATTGACGTTGTTGAGAGGATAAATTATAAAAAAACAAATATACCGTTCAGTCAGCTTAAGTTGGGACAAAAACTTCTCAATAGAAAGGAAATGGCATATGTGAGCAATTTGTTTGGTGGAGAAAGCAATTTTGACTACAGGGCGAATCAAGAAGGTTTATTGGTTGGTGAAGTTTTAAACGAAATTAACAATAAAAATCCGTTGAGTCAAATTATTAACAAATATAAGTATAACTGGGTTTTAGACAGTATATGGTTATTAGTATTTTACGGATTATTTAAATTTATTTTTCCTGAGAATATTTTTAGAGATATTGAAAAAATCCATTTTGGATTTAGTGGGTTAAATTTAAATTATCCTATCCTGGCTTTGATATTTATTTTTTTGGTATGGCCACTAATCTCATTCATTATAAGACGAGTACTAATTTCCATAGAAAAATAGTTATTGTTTTACTTTTATGCAATGGCAAACACCAAGCGGACGAATAGTAACAACAGATGAAATGCTAAATGTATACTCTGAGTTAAATCCGCTAGACCGTGATGGTTGTAACAATTTCTTTAGTACTTTCGGACCAGGGAATATTAGTTCAGTGAGTGATCCGTTTATGCACCTAGCAAATAGGCCATACGAAAGATTACTTGTCTATGAGCACATACTACACGAAATTATGGCCACAGACAACGCCAAATTTAATCAAATACATAAGGGAACACCCTATTTTTTTATAAGTTGGTTAGCCTTTACAGTAAAAGATTTCGAAAAAGCTATTTTTTATATGGATTCAGCTATTTCTGAAGATATACGTGCAACAGCAACAACTGCAAATCCAAACGGTTGGCAAACAACTCCTGCTGCTAGATTTTTGCTGCTAGATGAAAATCAACCTGACGTGGTTGCCAGGTCGATTATACACATTATTTCCACAGAATTTACGAACCAATTGTCTCAGTTTAACAACGCTACTGGAGCAAATATGCAATTGGTTCAATTCAGAGACAGCTTTATTACTCCAAATATGCAAGATAACTCTTTTAGATCAATAATTTCGGGTTTGTACGTATACATAATGGAATATAGAGACAGAACTTACATGTTGCGTTTAAAAAGTTCTCAGGGCGGATCGATCGAGCCCTTCCTGGTTCATCTTTTTAAGGGATGTTTAATATTTGAATCCTTGCTTAAATTAGAATATGGTTCTGATACTAGGAATACAATGGGTGATTATCTCTCAACACTACAATTACGTAGCGATTTAGAGATTGGACAAGGAAATTATTCTGCATCTCCGGTGTATCGTCGAGATCAACCACATAGCAGATATACATTGCCAATAATTTTGGGACTCTTAACTCGTTGGAGAAACGAAGATTATAAGGAAAAAATTATCGCGATTTCCTACGGAATAAGAAATACTGCAGGGCATGATTTGTCCTGGCCGGTTACATTTGACGAAATAACGTATCAAGAAGTATATGAAGGTATACTTCATTCAATTCTTTGGTTTATATGGAGAGTGAAAATTTAAAGGTCTCGTAATAATAAGTTCTCATATAGTCAACCAGACGGAGCATAATAAATCGGTATCTAGGGGAAAATTGCCTGATATAACGGACTGGTTACCACTTGTTTCCATGCGTTGAGAGAATTTTGCGAAGTATCAACAGCGTAGCTGTCGGTATTCAGGTCACCATGACCATCAAACCAACCGACCGCTTTTACCCTGGGAAACTGTTGGGGAATGGTCGTCAGGAATCCCTGGGTAATCCAGTTGGCTTTGAACATCGGATCATCGGGATTCTCGGCTGCTCCCACCTCATAGAAAATCATCGGGCGGGCGGAAAGATTTGTCAGCAGGTCGTAACTTGGCTGGAATTCGTCCTTAAGAGAGCGCCAATTATTCCTTGAATTGGCATATCCGTCCAGGGCGATCCAGTCAACATAGTCATCTCCGGGATAAATCTGCTTCAACTTATCACGATTACTATTAATTTTGCCCGACTCAAGAGCACTCTGGCAATAAACAAACTGGACGTTGGTTGCTCCTTCTTTTCTGAAGATATCCACAATGTGTTTCCAGGCAGTTACAAAATCTGCCGGATTGTTGTTCCCGTTAACGTTGTATGCCCATGGATACCAGGTACCGTTCATTTCCGGTAGGACGCGCAAAAGAAACGGGTAATGATAGGCTGCCGCTGCGGCAGCCACCTGTTGAATATAGGCATCATGTTTCCCCGAGATAATGGACTTCCAGGAAAAATCCGGCTGATTCTTGTTGATGGCCGGCCCTCTGGAAGCATCCCAGTTTAATCCGGGCATGATTCCTCTAGTTCTGATCTGATCCAGGAGACGTGCATCAAATTGCTGATAGTCACCGGTTTTTGCATTTTGCCATTTAACGGAAAACCAGGCGTAAGCGGGTTTCTTTCCGACCTTTTGACCGTACTGGTCTACGGCGGACCCATGACTTAAAATGTTTTCCGCTGGTTCATATACACCTAGTGCTATTGGGGGAAAAGGGGCGTTTGGGTTTGTTGGGTCGTTTGTGCGAACCGTGACGGGATCGAAGGGTTGGGATGTAACAATATATCTTCGTGAGTTTTTATAATATACCAGGGAAAATACTCCGATGACCACCAATCCAACAATTAAAAGATATTTGACCATAGTTGAGCAAATAATATCATATATGAATACCTATTTAGAAATTATTAAACTGAATAAAAGACATAATTATGGCTTTGGACAGTTGGAACATTTGTTAAAATAACCCCATGACCAAAAAACCTACCCGCAATGCTTTCGGCAAAGCTGATGCAGGCGGGGATATTTCAAGCGGTGTAGTGCACAAAGTTCCAGCGGATTTACGGGAAGCCTTAATTTCTGACCGGAAAGCGCTCGCAGCATGGGAAGATCTTACATCTCTTGCACGCAATGAGTGGATATGTTGGGTTACCTTCGTCAAGAAAGAGAAGACCAGAAAGGAGCATATTAAAAGGATTATCAGTGAACTCAAGGAAGGGGTGCGCCGGCCGTGTTGCTGGTTGGGTTGTATTCATCGCAAGGATAAGCGATAAGCCCTTCGGTGCAAGCAGTGCTCAAAAAACAACTCGGAAAACAAACTCAAAGTGATATGTAGAAGTTCCTAATATCATCCATCAGGGGGAGCCAAAAAATTAAACCGTATCGTAGCCACCTAACGATCCGGGATCGGCGAAGCCACGGACTTCTGTAAGCCCTCGGAGCCAAAGTAGAGATCGTAGGATCAAACCCTGTCTGCGCAGGCAGGCGATCACCGATCGGGAACCCGAGATTTTTTGCTGTTTAATTGGAATGATCCAGCCGAAAGTATGTTGGTGGATTGGCAGAAGAAGCTTTTAGAGCGGGGTGGGTAATTCTCTCAGTTCAACAGCACAATTGCCGTATTCAGTATGGTGGCAAAGCTGACCCACAAGAGATATGGCACAAGTAGGTAGAAGGCCAGTCTGGATAAGGGGTGAAACTTCTTCATCGTCATCACAATCACTACCCACATCGCCACAATCACAATTAATCCCAGCAAGGGCGCTCTCAACCCAAAGAAAATCGGTGACCAGATAAAATTAAGCCCCAGTTGCGTTAAAAAGAACAAACCGGCAGTCTTCACCTTCTTTTTCTTAAAGCCTTGTTTCCAAATCAGATAAAAAGCTACTCCCATCAGAAAGTATAATAGTATCCAGACCGGTCCAAAGATCCAGTTGGGTGGGGCAAAGAAAGGTTTATTCAGGGTGGCGTACCAAGTAGGAATAGCGGAGATGGTAAAAGGAGTTCCTAGAAACCCCACTAATTCACAACCAACCACAGAGATAATAAGTTTGGGCAAGTCTTTCATCTAGTTACAGTATGCACCGAATTAACAAAGCGAGCAATCAATATTGCAAAAATCGGTTAACTTCCTTCGCCGTGTACTCTGGATAATCTAGCTCTGTCATCCAGTCAGTTGTCCGAAATTGTACCCATTTCTCGAGCAGAAGTAGAGATCTTAGGATCAAACCCTGTCTGCGCAGGCAGGCGATCACCGATTGGGAACTCGACAATAAGTTTACGAATCATAAAAACCATTGTACGTTTATTGACCACTTGTGATACTATAATTTTATATGGCATCAATAAAAGAAGCTTCGCGCCGTAAGCCATGGCTAACCATTATCCTCATACTACTTGCCATAGTGACATTCCTTTCGATATCTGATATTGGAAATAGAATTCGATCGCAAGTGGATATTGGAGGTAGCCTTACTTCATCCACGGGCGTGCCCTCGATAAACATGGGAATAAAACCTCAAGCGCAAAACGGTGAATCAAATTCTTTGGATATGGCAAAAACCAATCAGATTCTGCCACCAGATTACGATTCTAATGTTCCCGTAACCGACACTCGCGAATTTTTAAAAACTGATTATCGTGCGACCATGCAAACACGGGATGTGCCAAAGCTTGTACGCCGCGCAGAAACAACTATTCGTGGATTTGGCGGACGAATCGACCAAACATCCAGTACAGAAAAATATGGTCTTGTGGACTTCGTTGTTCCTAAATCAAATTTCAGTGAATTCCGTGACGAAATTGAAAGTTTTGTAGGACAACGTTTTCTTAAGGTGGAAATTTCTTCCCAAAATCTGTTACCTCAAAAACAAAATATTGAAGAGATGCAAAAAGAAGCGGAACAAACCCTGGCAGATCTCAATACCAGGAGAGAAAAAATTATTGCCGATCACAATGCAAATGTTCAATCTTTGCAATCCCGAATTAGGGCAAATGAAAATGAACAGGCATCTTTACGAGCAGAGGTAACAACTGACCCTGAGAGACAAACACAAATTACCAACCGCCTAAATACATTAGCAAGACAACTAGCCAATCTGAAATCACAACTAGCAAATGAAAATTCAGCCTACACCAACAATCTTAACTCAATTGATTCTCAAATTAAAAACGCCAACGACAATTTAACAGGAATAAAGAATCAAGACCAGAATCTTCTTGATAATGTGGAGACCGTAAACGGCACAATTGTCTTCAGCTGGATCAGTCTTTGGGAAATTGTGCAACTATATCTTCCGGGCTACTTGATACCTTCTATTTTTGCCTTTTTGGCAGTTGTTGCCTACTGGTGGGAACGTCACCATTCTTTTTTTAAGAAATAAGTTCTCATTTTGTCCATCACTCGGAGCCGACTATAATTTAGAGCCTTACAAGGCTCTATTTTTGTATGCTAGAATTAATTTATGAAAATAATGGTTTTTCTTCATGGAACAGCAATTATCCATGCTACGCCAGTTGGGACAACCAGGGAGGAAATGGTGCAACAGTCTCTGAGAAGAGACCCCGCCGTATTGGATTACATAAATTATGTTTCTGCTGGAAGAGCAAACGAAAAACTTGCGAAATGGCAACAACAAGGAGCTGAGATTTCTTATCTTAGTTCACACGAGAACGAAGACGATGTTAAAAAGGATAGACTAGTACTGAAGAAATATGGATTCCCGAAAGGAATAGTGTATTTTAGACAACGTGAAGAAAGCTATAAAGACGTTGTAGAAAGTGTTCTGCCCGATATTTATATCGAAGACGATTGTGAAAGTATTGGTGGAGCAGAAGAAATGACTTCAACGCATTTTAGCCAAGACACAGGACTGAAAATAAAAACAATTGTTGTCAAGGAATTTTCAGGAATCGATAATCTGCCGGACAACTTGGAAGAATTAAAGAAATATTAGCAAAATACGTTTCCACGGGATTAACCAGTTGGAGCACGCAAGCTCAAAATCAAATTAATTTTAGACTATTACAACGATATTTCTTGGGACCGTCCCGCTTCCAATTGAGAGCCTTACAAGGCCCTATTTTTCTATGCTATAATTTTTTCATGATCATCACCAAAAAGGAGCCGTATTCTAACGAAGAAATTTCCAAACTTAAAGAACTTTTTGAAGTCTACATAAAAACCGTAATCGATATTGATAAAAAGATTTGCTCGGCAGGTTGTGACCGACACTTCGAGTCGGAAAAAATTCTTCTTGATCAAGGATCAAATCAAAAAGATTTATGGGGCGGAGGTGTTGATTTAGAAACTAAGGCTATTGATTGTAACTCGGTAATTAATATTCGTCCAGGTACAAATACCAGTAATGAGATTCAAGACAAAGAAACCAGAGAAAAATTTGAAAAACTGACAAAATATTTTTTTAAAAAACTTTATGAATAACAATAAAATTATTCTTGCTTCGTTAGCCAGCGATCTGAAAAGAGTAACCCTTGGATTGCAACGAAAATCGTACGTCATGGTTGATAAATTTACAGCCGAGGCGCTCAAAAGAAAGTCAGAAATAAATTCCAGAGAACTTGAATCTTATATGCAGAACTTACTGGCAAAACTGGAGGAAAAATTATCTACCGCAGACTACGAGAAAAAAGCAGAGGATACGCTTTTGTATAGTACTCTCATTCAAAACTACGTGTTATATAAATAGTCCAAACATTTTTCCATCAATTGGAGCAAAAAACAAAATAGCCTTTAATTTGCAGGGTCAATTAGTCCTAAATATAACTTTCATCCAGGTTTCTAGAAGAAAAGATAGCGGAGTCCCACAAAAAAAAGTGCAATAGCGATAACTAGGCGAAACTTCTCTTGCGGAATTTTGTTGACTATTATCTTGGCAACATATGCACCGATTAGGGAGATAACAAGGGCTGTAATTAGTATGGGAATACTGTAATTTTTCAGCCTGATATCACCTGTAACATAGCCAACTAACCGTGAACTATCGATAAGCAGCCCAATTGCCCCCGAAGTAAAGAGAAAGACTGATTTATCCAGATTATAAGCAGAGAGAAAAGTACTGCGAATCGCACCCCCAACCCCGAAAATACCCGAGAAAAACCCCGAGAGGCCGCCGCCAACGAGAGCGTTAGTGTTTGACTTGGGGAGTTTCCACTTGGGTTTTATCCAAACAAAAGCAACATAGGCAATGAGAAAACCACCCAATAATTTCTTTAATAAATCCTCAGGAAATACTCCGGCTAATCGAGCGCCAACAAAACTAACAATAATACCCGCAACACCAAATAGTAATATTAACTTCCAATTTGCACCTCTTTTGAAAAAGAGCATTTTCCATATATCTCCAAACCAGTGAACAATACCAACAAAGAGCAGTGTTTCAGCCAAGGGATATTGCAAGGAAAGAACGGGTACAAGAATGGTAGACGTACCAAACCCAGTCATGGTTCCGACTGCAGAAGCAATGAAGGTAAGAATCAAAACAGATACATTTTCCACATACTTATTATACGAAATATGGTTATCGTCACAATACGGATATTGCCATTGCTGGCATAATTTTATCCACCTCTTCCCTTCAAAAACTCATCTTAGCGAAATTTGAAAAAGGCCAGGTTTCCAAGAAGAAGAAACGGCAGTAAACCGTCAGGTACGTCAAATGGCAGATAGAAAAATACTGTTGCTGCTATGGCCACAAAGCCTCCATATAATATTTGTCTTTGTAGGGTAATAGGAGACGTCATTGGTTCCGGAAGCATGGTAAGTGCGAAAAAGAGAACCGTAGGGTCAGTGAGTATTGTCAGCGGAGACGTTTGGTGTTGTAGAAAAAGAAGAATGGAGAATGTAAGAAGAAAAGAACTGATGCTTCCAATGCGTTTCATCCGTATGCCGGACACCAGGATAGGAAGTAAGAGCAGAAGGAATAAGACAATATTCAACGGAGTCAATTTCAAAACCTGAAAAGATACTCCCCACCAACTTACCGAATCGTTGAGAAGTACATTTCCCACAATAAGCCCAAATGCCGCAGGATTAAAGATGTGACGACGGGAAATTTGTACGAAGTGTTTTGACACCACTGCAATGATTGATATGAGAAGAATGCCATACCACGACAGGTGCGGGTTGATCGTAAGACCAAGAATAAGACCGGTGACCATTGCTGCGTGTGGTACAAAGAGTGTGTGTTTCCGTAGGTACACGAGTAACAAGTCTGAACCAACGGTGAATAAAACAGAAAGAATGGTTATTCTAGCTACGGTTAATAATGGGTAATGCAAAAAAGCCGAAAGAGCAACAAGCAGCAATATAAGTACAAGTTGAACTTTGGGAATACGAAATTGTTGAAGAAGACTCATACCATTTATTATGATACTAAATAACCGGCTCTATTTTTATAGAGTTTAATTTCTTATCCACTTTTTTTTGACAATTACTTTACAAAATTTTCTTACAATGATAAGGTAAGAGCAATCTATGAAAGCAGTCCAAATAAGCTCTTATGGTGAAAATGAAGTTTTAGAAATTAAGGAAAATGCCTCTCAACCGTCTTTAAAGAAAGGGCAAATACTCGTTGAAAATTACGCAGCAAGTATCAACGCAATTGATTGGAAATTACGCGCTGGCTATCTTCAAAAAATGACATCAGTATCACTGCCCATAACTCTAGGAGGAGATTTTGCCGGAAAAGTTTCCCAAGTTGGAGAGGGAGTTTCAGAATTTAAAATTGGTGACGAAGTATATGGTCAAGCAATTATTTTAAACGGGGGATCAGGTTCAATAGCAGAGTTTCTTGCAGCAAACAGTACAAATTCGGCTCTTAAACCAAAAACGGTGAGCTTTGAGGAAGCAGCAGCCTTGCCATTAGCGGGTGTCAGTGCCTTACAAGCCTTAGAAGAACATATAAAACTGAAGAACGGTCAGAAAATTCTTATTCACGGAGGAGCAGGCGGAGTTGGTTCTTTAGCAATACAACTGGCTAAATCAATTGGAGCATATATTGTTACCACAGTAAAAACACAGGATATGGGGTTTGTTAAAAATTTGGGAGCAGACGAGGCAATAGACTACAAAACACAGAAATTTGAAGAACATCTCAAAGAGGTGGATGCTGTTTTTGATACAGTTGGAGGAGAGGTAACTGATAGGTCATTTCCGGTTCTCAAAAAGGGAGGAGTGATTGTCTCCATGCTTGGACAGCCCAACCAAGAATTAGCCCAAAGATATGAGGTTATTGCCATCGGGCAGGGAACACAAACAGACACAACTCACTTAAATCACTTGGCAAAACTTGTCGACAGTGGGAAAATTAAAGCTCAAGTAGATAAAGTATTTTATCTGGAACAAACAAGAGAGGCATTTAAATACCAAGAAGAAATTCATCCTAAAGGAAAAGTGGTAATAAAAATTAAAGAATAAATAACTCTTTTTAATGTTTATTTCAGTCAATTAAATAATTTAGAGCCCAACAAGGCTCTATTTTTATATCGTTCGAAGTTGAAATGCTATAATTAGCCATAACGTTTGCCATGAAAATAAAACAAATAAAGCGCGATAACCCTAACTTTTCCCAATTCATGTTGAAAGAGTGGAAACTGGTTTTTAATGAGCTTTATCATAAAAAATTTGATTTTAGCTATTGGCACACTCAACATTTGTATTTTGAGGCGACCGAAGGAAAAAAGATCGTGGGCGGACTTATTGGTGAGTTTTTCGGGGGAGTTTTTTATATTCCCGAGTTAATGGTGGCCAGTGGTTATAGGGGCAGAGGTGTTGGAGAATCGCTGTTAAAGCAGGCTGAAGACTGGGTTAAACATCACCGGGGACATGAAATTTACCTGTTTACCGGTACAAATTGGAGAGCAAAAAAATTTTACCTTAGGGTAGGATATCAGGTTGCAGCCGATCTTCCCAAACTTTATGCAAAAGAAGATTTTGTTTTAATGAGGAAGTTTCTTGATTAAAGACACCGCAATAGTTACTGTTATAATCGTAGTATGAGTGAATTAAAGACTTCCCTTAACCAACCAGATTATACTCAAGAGATTGCCGAAAGGGGCTTAAACAATTTTCATGCAGATATATCTGGAGGATATAGACGAGTTGGATTTAAGGATATGCCTGAATCGCGTGCCAGAAGAGATTCTAATATCAGAATGGGCAAAAGTATGGATGAGTATTGGAAAGACGTAGATGCTGCCTGTGAACAAACCGGAATTGATCTGGAGAGAGTAAAGACCGTCCAAGAACAAATGAGAAGCGGAAAAGGTAACAGAGAAAATTTACTTAAAGAATTGAATCAAATGTTAGTACCGGTATATGTACGATTAAGAGAGCAGGGTTATACGCAATGGGATCTCTGGTCATAAGCCTTTATTTATAAGGTGGTAAACAAAGGAGGTAAATAATATGGAAAAAACAGGATTAAATTTAAGAGAAATGACAAGCTCTTTATGGAAAAATACTGTAAGTAAGTTATCTGGAGTATTGCAGGCAATAGGTCAACAAAAAGCATTGACTGATCCTCTGGCAGAACATGAAGCATCTGCCAGACGAAGAGGTACCCCAGCCCATTATGATAGAGTCGAAGCTATGAGACGTGAAGAAAGAAAGGCACACCATGATCCCTGGGCATAAAATATCTCTTTTTTAAATTATGATCGACGAGAAAACTTGTCAAAAAATGTTTCAGGTTGCAGACGAGGCCTTAAAGTACGCATATCCCAACGGAAAAGGATTTGCGGTTGCTGTCTTAACTAAAAAGGGAAACATTTATCCGGGAGCTTCCTACAAGTCTGATACTTATACCTTAACCATGCATTCAGAAGCAGTTGCTCTTTCCCATGCCGCAACCCATGGAGAAACAGAAATTATGGCGATCACCGGACCAAATTGTCATATTTGCAAACAATTAATTTATGAGAATAGTTTGCGTTCAGGAATAGATGTCCTGATCATCCTTAAAGAGAATGGAGAATTTAAACAAATACCAATTTCCCGACTGATGCCATACCCTTGGCCGGAAAAACCAACGGAAAAAATAAACGAAAAATTTTAAACTTCTTTACAAGCGAAGAGATATATGTCACTTTTCTTTAGGAACTTTCTTTAGTCCTCGCTCTATCTTGACTTACCTTTAAGTTGTTGAAATACTAAGTTAAACATGGTTTCCAAAAACCTAAAAAAGCTGAAATGGCTTCTTGTTTTACCCATTATTGTTTTTGCTTTCTTTCTTTTTATGGGCGTTCGTTATTCAGGAACTCCAACAGAAAAAGAGCTTAACGAAAAATTTATTGTGGCAAACCCTTTGGATCTGTCACAAATTGCCGGTTTCTCAAAATACCGAAGCTGTGTAGGACACGACTATCGCGGACCGACAGTTAACGGACCAAAAGAATCAACACCCCGTTCCATGAAACACTACATAAAAGTCAGACCCGAACTGGGAGGGAAAAATGGAGTAGTCAAGGCGATTGCTCCGTTTAACGCGCAGATTTCCAATATTGAGAAACGTGACCCGGAAAGAAAATCCTATGATCAACAAATCTGGCTTGCACCCGACACCAACTCAACTGTGCCCAGGCAGTGGAATTTCATTTTCTTTCATATCGACCTTCGGGATGATTTGAAGGAAGGTTCAAAAGTAAAAGCAGGAGAAGTAATTGGAACAGCATATTTGTCTAGGGGGCCGGAAAACTTCACCGATAATTTTGATATGGCATTAAAATTTACCAGACCCATAAACGTTCCGGCCATTGATTTTCCTTTAGCACACGCCACTAACGGGGTTCTTGCCGAGTATGAAAAATACGGTATAACACTTTCCGATTTGGTAATTTCAAAAGAGTATCGTGATCAAAACCCTTGTCCGACAACGGGGGAAAGTATGGCAGGTGATGTCTATTTTCCTCCCACCTCAGATCCCAAAGATTGGGTGTACTTAAATAAAGTAAACTAAATTACCAAATGAAACTTTTTGGGTCGGTCTTTTTGCTGTTTTTTGTCTGTTTGCTTTTTCTTTTTCCTGCCCTTGCCCGAGCTCAACCAGAAAATGAAAAGACATCCGTGGTCGTATTTATACGCGAAGGATGTGTCCACTGCCAGGACGAAGAAGAGTTTCTTACCAAACTTTCCGATGAACTCAAAACGATTACCCTCCGATTTTACCGTCTGGAAAATCCCGACGACCGTAAACTCTGGGAAGAATTTACCGCCTCGCAACAAGTTTCCAAAGTCACTCCGATTACCATCGTCGGCAATACCTACCTGATTGGTTTCGACGATGAACAAACCACCGGGAAAGAGATAAGAAAGCTTATTTTCCAAGCACAGGAAGAAAAAACAGTCACAGACTTAAATAGCACCAGCTTAAAAGAAGCAGGACAGCAAAACAGTGTTTGCCCCGACGATGGAAGCATTCCTTGCAGCGTAAATCCACAACCATCGTATCTCGTCTCGCTTCCTTTTTTGGGAAAAATTGACTCGCAAAAATATCCGCTGATTATTCTCTCTGCCCTTTTGGGATTTTTTGACGGATTTAATCCGTGCGCCATGTGGGTACTGGTTACCTTTCTGATCATCCTCATTGAAGTCGGAAACCGCAAAAAAATGATCGTTTTTGCCGGTACTTTTATCCTGGCTGAAGCGCTGATGTATTCTCTTATTCTTACGATTTGGTACAAAACTTGGGATTTTGTCAGATTGGATACGATAATTACACCGATTGTCGGCGCAATAGCTATTGTCGGAGGTTTATTTTTCTTAAGAGAATGGCACAAAAAAGAGTTGGAGTGTAAAGTGACCAATCTAAAAGAACGGTCCAAGACAAAGTTGAAGATTCAGCAACTGGCAATCAATAAATTTACTCTTTTTACCTTTTTAGGAATTCTGGGAATTGCTTTTTCCGTCAATATCATCGAGTTTGCCTGCTCGATCGGTATTCCCCAGGCCTTCACCAAAATACTGGAACTGAATAACCTAGCGCTTCCCCAATGGTTACTGATGATTGGTATCTATATTTTCTTTTATATGCTAGATGACCTGGTGGTGTTTGGACTGGCCATTTGGGGAGCTGACTACCTTGGGCTTACTACCAAATACAGTAAACTATCAAATTTATTGGGAGGCATAGTCATGATCATTTTGGGACTCCTTCTCCTCTTCAAATCGCAATTGTTGTTATTCTAATAAAAGCTCTATAATTTATTCATGGTCGAATTTGTATCGAACGGGTTACCCGCACTGATAAAAGGAAAACCTTTTATAGAAAGAGTGACGGACCATCTGGCCAGTAAGTTTTTTATACGAACTCGAGAACCAGCATATCTTTCGGTAACCAGAATTCCAGAATACAAAAAACAACTACCAGAAATTGAACAACTATATGCAATAGCCGGACTATGGCATGGGACGGGAAGATATCAATATAGGGATGGCAAGAAAATTGATGTTTTAGAAGGAATAATATTACACGGAGGATTGATGCCTAGTCAAGATGGTTGGGATCCTGCAACGGGTGAGGTTAACCGTGTTTCCACTGCGGACTCCAGGATGTATGCCCGTCTTTATGCCGGAATGTATTTTGAAGAAGGTCATGAACTTGCCAATCCGTGTGGTGACACTAAATTATGGGTGAATTACTTCATGAGTTCATTGGCTATGTCAGCGGGTATGGAGGTTCTTCGTGAATTTGTCCCAATTACGAAACTACTTCTGACGAAAGGTAAGCATTTCTGGTCAGAATTGCAGAAAAAATACGGTTTCAACCTTGCCAAAAATGCTGACAGATGGATGGGGAAAGTCACAAAAGGGAAAATGCCTATTTTAAATCTATTTACGGTAGGGTCTGATATTTCTGGCAATTATCCAATTCTGATAGGAATTAAAGAGGTACCGTTTGTTTCCGCTGCGACCTCGAAAAGCATAAAAAAACACGAGAGAAGAACTGCAACCCCTATTGGTCTGGATGATATTACCCATATCGAAGTTCCCATAGAAAATGTTCCCGAGACTAAAACGTTTTTACATGCTAAAGGCAGGGATGATATCCCTGTCGTTGGTATGGAATTTGGGGAAGAATACTGTCGTGGAGTTGCATTCTCCAAACTGGTAAAAGGCGGTACAATAAATCCAAAAGACCGAGTAGGAGTAAAATCAACAACTGAAATTTCTTTCATTAAACCAGAAAGCATTATCAAGAAAGATCTTCTTGCTCGGTATGCACCACAACCTTCTTGGTTTTATTCCCTAAAAAGAGCCTTAAATTCGGTGCATGACATTGGTCACCATGGTAGAGTGCTCATCTTACAAGAAGTTCTTGCTCAATACTTAATAGAAACAGGTGAGGTTTTTTCCACAATTGATAGAGAGGCGCTTCGTTGGGCTGCTGTTCTTCATGATGTGCGCAGAAGAAGTGATGTTTTATCCCATAATCATGGTGCCGATGCAGCTTCTTGGGCAGACAGCGTTTTACCCTCGGATTTGCCAGATGCTACCCGACATAAAATTAAGTTTATTCTTGAACACCACGATGAAAATAATCAAGCGTTACTGGAGGAATCACCCGAGTTAGCAATACTTGAAGAAGCAGACAAGCTTGAGCGGTGCAGACTAGAGCATTTATTGCCACCCCAAACACCAACCAATATTAGAAGAAAAGTGGGTTTAAATCCTACCTATTTGCATTATCTTGCTTCAAGTAAGTTTATTCCGTTGTCGGAGCTGCTGTTCTTACTAAGCAGACAAAATAAGAAAAAATACCGCCGAACGCCCTTCCAAGGAGTAATGGATGCTGCAACCGTGCTTGGAATAGTAAAATAAACAACAATATGAAATATTCTGCATGTTCTTCTGAAATGACCAAGGGATATTTACTACAAGGCGGGTGGTGGAGAGAAGGCGAAAAGCCAATACTAGCCAAATTCGGTTTCTTAACCGGACTAACAGCTATATGGGTAATTGCTTGGAAATGTGTGAACTGTCAAAACATCACTCTTCGGGCAGAGCAAAAATAAATAAAGAAATAGTTCCAACGAGTTTAGCTAAGTCTTGTGGTAAGGGGTAGATTCTTCTACCGACCGGAAAGCGTATTTGTGAAGCGTGATGACTTTAGTATTTTGTCTAAGCGACGGGGGCACAATGCGTAAAGCCTCTTCTTTGCTGTCCAAATCAACTATTATCCAAGCCTTATGAACATCATCCGCACAACCCCACTCAGCATTAGTTAAGAAGTGTGAACCTGTCGTTTGGAAAACCTTCACTGCATTTTCACAGGCCTCTTTCTTATTTTCGTGCAAAACCTCTATTAAATATCTAGACATTTTTGCCTCCCACGGATTTAGTGAAAGTATATAACTAAATTATCTGTTAATGTCAAGTTTAAAAAGTCGCAAAATTAATCTAATAAATCCATCGAATTATTAAACTTAATTAACGTTGATGTTGCTACTATTTAAAGAATGCTAAATATAGTTTGTCTCTTGCAAAGAAAATTTCCCCATGTTCTAATTATCTTAGTTTAGTTTTTGGCGGCTTTTTTTATTTTAATGATTAAGTCTTCTAAATCTTTAGATCTAGAACAACCAGATCTTAAAGAAGAACCACCGAAGAAGAAAACGCCTTTTTTAATTGGTGTATTAGTTCTTGTTATTTTTATCGTCGGTTTTGGTGTTTATATTTTGTCAAATAGTTTTTCCACAGAAAAAAAATACGTACCGCAGACTTTTGTAGAAAGGCAGAAATACATTCCCACTGATCCAATAGAAATTAAAAA